>CAJXIT010000335.1 GCA_913054055.1 uncultured Thalassolituus sp. | reverse complement strand
AAACACGATCAAAATAAAACTGAGCATTTTTAATTTTGGCCTCTAAAAATACAGTGCTTAACTCATCTGATTTAGCAGCACGTTTGCCGTCTAAAATAGTCTGAGCCACCAACGCCATTTTTGCCCAAAAATACGCAAGGGTCACATACCCGCTATACATCAAATAATCAAAACTGGCGGCACCGGCTTCATCTGGGTTTTTCATGGCTTTCATACCAATTTTCATGGTGAGATCTGGCCATTCTTTTGAATAGTCTTTTACAATTTCTAATAACTCTTTTTGCGCTTCGTTTTCATAATTGTCTTTCACTAGCTGATACATCAACTTAGTAAAACACATTAAACTTTTACCTTGTGTGCCCAATACTTTACGGCCCAACAAATCTAACGCCTGTATGCCTGTGGTGCCTTCATACAAGGTAGAAATGCGACCATCACGGTACAACTGCTCGGCACCGGTTTCTTGTATGTAGCCATGACCACCGTGCATTTGTACGGCATAACTTGCGCTTTCTAATCCGGTTTCGGTACAAAAGCCTTTTGCGATGGGCGTTAGCATATCCAACAGTTTAATGGTTTCTTTATCGCATTCTGGGCTGTGTGATTGCTCTAACAAATCCGAACAAAATTGCGCCAGCGCCCTGCCGCCTTCGGCCAATACTTTTTGTGTTAACAGCATGCGGCGCACATCTGGGTGAACCAATAATGGGTCTGCTTCTTTATCTTTGGCTTTTACACCGGTTAAGCTGCGCATTTGTGTACGCTGCGCAGCGTAAGCCACAGCTTTTTGATAACTGCGCTCGCTCAGACCAACCCCTTGTAACGAAGCACCTAAACGCATTTCATTCATCATGGTGAACATGGCGTTAATGCCTTTGTTTTCTTCACCAATTAAGTAGCCTTCACTGCCTTCAAAACTCATTGAGCATGTTGGATTACCGTGCATGCCCATTTTTTCTTCAATGCCAATACAATGAACATTGTTTGGCTTCACCCATTCCGCCTGTTCGTTTTCTAATTTTTCTGGCACTAAAAATAACGACAAGCCTTTAATGCCCGCTGGCGCGTCTTCTAATCTGGCCAATACCAAATGAATAATATTGCGGCTACCATCATGCTTGCCTGACGAAATAAAAATTTTATTGCCACTTATTTTATAAACACCATTCTCAGCAGCGCCCTCTACTTTCGCTTTACTGCGAATCAAACCCAAATCCGACCCACAATGGCTTTCGGTTAAACACATGGTGCCGGTCCATTTACCGGATATCATGTTTTTTAAATAGGTGTCTTTAAGCTCTTGTGTGCCGTGACTGATGATCGCGCGACACGCCGACATGGTTAGCGCTGGGGTCATACTGAACGTATGGTTTGCCGAAGTCAGAATCTCACCCACACAGGTAGACAGTTTTTCAGGTAACGCCTGACCTCCAAACTCTTCAGGCATAGACAGGCCCATCCAACCGTCTTGCGCGTACTGCTCAAACGCCGCCTTCATCTTTCTAGGCAGGGTCACCTCACCATTACTAAAGGTACAGCCCTCTTTATCGCTTTCAGCATTAATGGGCACCAGCTCGTTTTGAGCGAATTTGGCCGCCATATCCAATACAAACAGCAAATCATTGTTATCCATATTTGAATTGCCCGTGCTCACAGGCCCTGGCATTTCATCCATTAAAAAGCGCATATCTTGCTGCGGGGCTAGGTATTCTGGGCGACTCTCGTTATCCATGGTGTCTCTCTTTGTTCTTATATTAGGTAGATAGGCACAATATTAACCACTTATTTAATTAGCCCAGTTAACAAATGATAACGACCCAGCACTTTATTCCTCTGATAATGAGGTCAGTTTGATAAATAGCCTGACGTTCGCCTTAGATAGCGAATCCCATATCCATAAAAAGAAATGGGCAGGCACCATAAGATCCATATAATAATTACGATAGATGAGTGAGATTATGAACAACGACAACCCACATTTTCCAAAGCTCTTTCAACCACTAGACCTTGGCTTCACACAACTTAAGAACCGAGTAATCATGGGTTCAATGCACACAGGCCTAGAAGAACACAAAGACGGCATGGAGCGCATGGCGGCATTCTTTGGTGAACGTGCTCGCGGTGGTGTTGGGCTGATTGTTACTGGTGGTTTTGGCCCAAGCGCAGAAGCCGCTACTCACGCACAAACCAACCTAATTCAAAGCGAAGAAGACGCTCTAAAACACCGCGTCATCACCGACGCCGTACACAAAGACGACAGCAAAATCTGTATGCAAATTCTTCACACAGGTCGTTACGCGTTTAACCCCAACTCGGTCGCACCGTCTGCTATTCAAGCGCCCATTAACCCTTTCAAGCCAAAAGAACTAGATAACGAAGGCATTGAAAAACAAATCAACGACATTGTTCAGCTGGCTAAATACGCACAAATTGGCGGCTACGACGGCGTAGAAATCATGGGTTCTGAAGGCTATTTCATTAACCAATTTTTAGCCAAGCGCACCAACCAACGTGATGACGAATGGGGTGGCGAATATGAAAACCGCATGCGTTTAGCGGTAGAAGTTGTACGTCGTACCCGTGAAGCCGTGGGCGAAAAGTTCATCATCATCTATCGTCTTTCTATGCTTGACCTTGTTGAAGGCGGCAGCAGCTTTGAAGAAATTTTACAACTGGGTAAAGCCATTGAAAAAGCCGGCGCGTCTATCATCAATACCGGCATCGGCTGGCACGAAGCCCGTGTACCCACCATTGCCACAAAAGTACCGCGCGCCGCGTTCACCTGGGTAACGGCTAAGTTCAAAAAAGAATTAAACATCCCGCTCATTACCTCTAACCGCATCAACACTCCAGAAGTAGCCGAAGAAGTATTAGAACGTGGCGACGCCGACATGATCTCAATGGCACGTCCATTTTTAGCCGATGGCTTCTTCATGCAAAAAGCTCGCGACGGTGTAAGCGATCAAATCAATACCTGTATCGGTTGTAACCAAGCCTGTTTAGACCACGTATTCAGTGGCAAAATGACAAGCTGCCTAGTGAACCCACGCGCTTGTCACGAAACCGATTTAATCATCACTGATGCAACCGCTAAGAAAAAGTTTGCCGTAATCGGTGCAGGCCCTGCCGGTTTAGCATTCGCAACCACCGCAGCCAACCGTGGCCATTCAGTCACATTATTTGATGCAGCTTCTGAAATTGGTGGTCAGTTCAACGTAGCCAAACAAGTACCGGGTAAAGAAGAGTTTTTTGAGACCATTCGTTACTTCAACAAACAAATCGAGCTGTCAGACATTGATTTACGCTTAAATACAAAAGTGACCGCAGCAGATCTAAACGCGGGTGACTTTGACGAAGTAGTATTAGCAACCGGTATCAGCCCTCGTCTACCGGAAATCGAAGGCATTGATCACCCAAGCGTAATGAACTACTTAGATGTACTAAAAGCGAAAAAACCTGTCGGCAAAAAAGTCGCCGTAATCGGCGCAGGCGGCATCGGTTTTGACGTAAGCGAATACCTAGTGCATTCAGGTACCGCCACAAGCCAAGACATCCCTGCTTTCATGAAAGAATGGGGCGTAGACATGACCATGCAAGCCCGTGGCGGCATCGAAGGCGTAGAAGCACAAGTAAGCCCAGCAGCACGCGAAGTATTTTTACTGCAACGTAAAAAATCAAAAGTGGGCGGCAAGCTGGGTAAAACCACAGGTTGGATTCACCGCGCAGGCCTAATCAACAAAGGCGTAAACATGGTGCCATCATGTACTTACGACAAAATTGATGATCAAGGCCTACACATCACCATTGGTGGCGAAGAACAAAAAGGACTAGACGTTGATAACATCATTATCTGTGCTGGCCAAGACCCTCTACGCGATCTAGTAGACGGTTTAGAAAAACCACATCACCTAATCGGCGGCGCAGACGTAGCAGCCGAGCTAGATGCTAAACGCGCTATCGATCAAGGTACGCGTTTAGCGGCTGAGCTTTAATTTGCGAAACGCTTTAGTTTAAACCGGTAGGTCTACCCTGCTTTTT
>CAJXIT010000334.1 GCA_913054055.1 uncultured Thalassolituus sp. | reverse complement strand
TTATGTCATTTGAAACTATATCAGTGATTGGTCTTGGATATATTGGATTGCCAACAGCGGCCATGTTCGCCTCACGTAAAAAGAAGGTAATCGGCGTAGATGTAAATGAGCATGCCGTTAACACCATTAATAAGGGTGAGATACACATTGTTGAACCAGAACTGGACATTTTAGTACAGGCTGCCGTGAACCAAGGCTATTTAAAAGCCGTGTTAATACCAGAACCTGCAGACGCATTTTTAATTGCCGTGCCGACACCTTTCAAACCTTGCGCTGAAGGTGAAATACCACAGCCAGATTTAAAATATATAAAAGCAGCCTCAGAAAATATTGCGCCAGTTCTTAAAAAAGGTGACTTAGTAATACTTGAATCCACCTCTCCTGTTGGAGCGACAGAACAAATGGCTAAATGGTTGGCAGAAGCACGTACTGATCTAACCTTTCCACAAAATGCGGGTGAATATTCAGAAATCCGTATTGCACACTGTCCAGAGCGTGTATTGCCTGGCCACGTTGTGCGAGAGTTGGTTGAAAATGACCGAGTAATTGGAGGCTTAACTCCGAAGTGCTCACAGCAAGCAATAGAACTATATAAAACATTTGTTGAGGCGGAATGTGTAATTACAAATGCACGCACAGCTGAAATGGCAAAATTAACAGAAAACAGCTGCCGCGATGTACAAATTGCTTTTGCAAATGAGTTATCTGTAATTTGCGATAAATTAGATATTGATGTCTGGGAGTTAATATCACTGGCAAACCGTCACCCCAGAATCAATATTTTACAGCCTGGGCCAGGTGTAGGTGGCCACTGTATAGCAGTAGACCCTTGGTTTATTGTAAGCAAAACACCAGAAGAGGCACAGCTCATTCACACCGCAAGAAAAGTGAATGATGCCAAACCTGAATGGGTGATTAATAAAGTCAAAATAGCTATATCAGACTTTTTACAGGCTAACCCTGATAAAACGGCAAAAGATGTAACTATCGCATGTTATGGCTTGGCATTTAAACCGGATATCGATGACTTGAGAGAGAGTCCGGCTGCTGCGATTGTAGGTATTTTATCAAGTATTCATTCTGGCTCTGTTTTGGCTGTTGAGCCAAATATAGGGTTAACCTCAGTATTAAACATGGATATTGAACTTGTCTCATTTGATCAGGCTAAGGCTAGTGCAGATATACATGTACTTTTAGTTGATCATAAGGAGTTTAAAAAGAGTAGACTGGTGTCAGCTTACTTAATTGACTGTAAAGGCATTTGGAAATAGTAATGACAACAATCTTACCTTTAATCGGCCGTAACCAAGAGCTATTTCAGCAAGATATTAATAACTCTGAAAGTCTGCTGCAGAAAATAATATCTTCTTCACGCTTTTTAGTTTTAGGTGGTGCAGGCTCTATTGGGCAAGCGGTAACAAAAGAAATTTTTAAGCGTAATCCGGCTAAGCTGCATGTAGTTGATATTAGTGAAAATAACATGGTAGAGCTGGTTCGAGATATTCGCAGCTCTTTTGGTTATATAACGGGTGACTTTCAGACATTTGCTTTAGATATCGGCTCGATAGAATACGATGCCTTTATCAAATCGGATGGTCAATATGACTATGTATTAAACCTGTCCGCACTTAAGCATGTTCGCAGTGAAAAAGATCCGTTTACTTTAATGCGCATGATTGATGTCAACGTTTTTAATACCGATAAAACGATTCAGCAGTCCATTGAATCGGGGGTTAAAAAGTACTTTTGTGTGTCTACAGATAAAGCTGCGAATCCTGTGAATATGATGGGGGCTTCAAAGCGTATTATGGAAATGTTCTTAATGCGGAAAAGTGAGCAAATGGCAATCTCGACAGCTCGATTTGCAAACGTTGCATTCTCTGATGGCTCACTGTTGCATGGTTTTAATCAGCGTATTCAAAAAAATCAGCCGATAGTAGCTCCAAATGATATTAAGCGTTATTTCGTAACACCTCAGGAATCAGGTGAGCTTTGCCTAATGTCTTGTATTTTTGGAGAAAATAGAGATATCTTCTTTCCTAAGCTAAGCGAGGCGCTTCATTTAATTTCGTTTGCCGATATTGCAATTAAATATCTCAAGCAGCGTGGTTATGAACCTTATTTATGTGAAAGTGAGGATGAAGCACGTGAATTCGCAAACACACTCCCTGCAGAAGGTAAGTGGCCTTGTTTATTTACTTCTAGTGACACTACCGGTGAGAAAGATTTTGAAGAGTTCTTTACCGACAAAGAAACTTTGGATATGGAGCGTTTCAAGAATCTGGGGGTGATTAAAAACGAGCCTGAATATGAACTAGATTTACTTTCACTATTTGAGCATGAAATCACTAGGATGAAAGAAAAAAGAGAGTGGACAAAAGAACAAATAGTTGAGTTGTTCTTTCGCATGATTCCTAATTTTGGTCATAAAGAAACCGGCAAATATCTTGATGGTAAGATGTAAGGGGTGATTGAGATGGAAGCTGCATTATTTACTCAGTTTATCAGGGATCTATATCAAACAAAGGATTTTATCCCGCTTCATGCCCCGCGTTTTGATGGTAATGAAAAGAAATATGTGCAGGAAACTATAGACAGCACCTTTGTATCCAGTGTCGGGAAATTTGTAGATGACTTTGAGCGTAAGATAGAATCCTATACTGGAGCAGCTAAAGCGGTTGCTACAGTAAATGGAACGGCAGCTCTCCATGCTTCTTTATATATGGCAGGGGTTAAAACTGGGGATTTAGTCATTACTCAAGCTTTAACGTTTGTTGCTACTTGTAATGCTTTATATCACATGGGGGCTGAACCCATATTTGTGGATGTTTCGCCAATTAGCTTAGGTCTTTGTCCTAAAGCTGTAGATGCGTATCTAATGGAGCATGCTGAGCTTCGAGAAAGCGGTTGTTTTCATAAAAAAACCGGACAGAGAATTAAAGCTGTCGTGCCTATGCATACCTTTGGTCACCCTGTCGAGTTGGATGAATTGGTTGTTATCTGCAAAAAATGGAATCTGATGCTGGTGGAAGACGCTGCAGAAAGTTTAGGTTCTTTCTATAAAGGTAAGCACACAGGTACCATCGGTGAGTTTGGCGCTGTTAGTTTTAATGGTAATAAAATTATAACTACTGGCGGTGGAGGTATGGTTTTGTGTCGGTCTGAAGAAGATGGTACGCATACCAAGTATGTGACGACCACGGCTAAAGTGCCTCATCCTTACGAGTTTTATCATGATGAGCCAGGCTTTAATTATCGTATGCCGAACCTTAATGCTGCACTAGGTTGTGCTCAAATGGAAGTGCTTAAAGACTATCTTGATAAGAAGCGTCAGTTAGCAGAACAATATCAGTCGTTTTTTGGTGGTTCTGATTTTAAGTTTGTTACTGAGCCAGAGTACGCAACATCAAACTACTGGCTTAATGCAGTGATTTGTCCTGATAAAGAAGCGCGTGAAGATTTACTAAAAGCTACTAATGATTCAGGCGTTATGACTCGCCCGGTCTGGCAGTTAATGAATCGCTTGCCGATGTTTGAAAAAGCTTTACGTGGTGATTTAAACCACTCTGAATTTTTTGAAGAAAGGTTAGTTAATTTACCTAGTAGTGTTTCAAAAGGCAGCTTGAAATGAAAGAGCTAATACTTTTAGGTGGTGGAGGACATTGTAAAGCTTGTATAGATGTTATAGAAAGCGAAGCTAAGTATCGGATTCTTGGCATATTAGACAGTGCCGATAAGGTGGGGCAGTCTATTTTAGGTTATGAATATTTAGGCACTGATGACGACATTCAAAGTTATGTTGATTTAGGTGTTTATTTTCTGATAACAGTGGGGCAGATAGGGTCTTCTAGTTTAAGGGAGAAACTGGCTAAGATGCTATCTTCTCGAGGTGCAAAGATTGCTACTGTAATTTCTAAAAGAGCTTATATTTCAAAGTCGGCTTCAGTAGGTGTTGGTTCAATTGTAATGCATGATTCACTTATTAACGCTGAAGCTAAAATTGGGGTGCATTGTATTATAAATAGCAAAGCTTTAATTGAGCATGAAAGTA
>CAJXIT010000333.1 GCA_913054055.1 uncultured Thalassolituus sp. | reverse complement strand
TGAAATGCTGGTGTTATTAATAATAATGTCCAGCTCTGATTGCTGACCTGCTTGGTTTAATTCTACAGCGTTTACGGTAAGTGGATGTACCACCACTTCATGACAAGTTTGAAAGCGACAACTGGTGCCTTGTACTTTTTGCGAATCCAATTTTGAAGCTTTTGAAATAGTCACCGCATTGTTTAAGATGTTTCTTGGTTTAAACTCTATGACCGTTGTTGCTGGTATTTCTTTTAAATAGTCTGGTGCCACTAATCTTAAGATAGATTGGGCAAATTCAGGGAAGTCAGTATCTAAGCGCTCTTGGATACCGGCGCTTAAATAGGCGGTACCTTGTAATATTCGCTCTACATCTGGGTCATTACTGCTACCAGCAAGGTGGGGAGCAAGAGCAGGGTACTTTTTCGCAAATTCCCTTGCATTGTCTTTTAAAGCTTGTAGTTCTGTTTGATAACTTTCTGTTTTCATAGGATTACATCGCCGATTCTATGGTAACAAGCCCATTGGCATTAATTTTAATAAAGGCTGATATGCTCAATGAATCATTATTATCAGCCGTGGTGGCACTTAGGCGCCATACAAAATTCGAAAAGTCTTGGTTGTCTTCATCCATGGAAACAGACACATTTTTTAGACGGGTTTCAAATTCTGAGATCTGTGCAGACATTTCATTACCTAAGCCTTGCAAATCTGGTGCATTATGAGAGTGAAAATGCCCCTGTAGGTTTTTAAGGCCCATGTCTTGATTGAGTAATACATTACCTTGACGGCAATTAAGAACATTTTGTATGTCCAATAAAATTGAGTCAGCGATATTCTCAGCACTTTCAGAACTTTGCTTGCCTTGCTGCCAGCTAGCAATACGCTTCAACAATCGTTGCTGGTTCATTACGCTTGAATTCCAAAGTTATCTTCGTATTCAATCCCATCAATTTCATGGCTCCAAGTAATGCTGTCATAGATAAAAGAAATCTTTTCCATATGACCAACACGAGAATTGGATTGCTCTGTGCTTTCATCGACCATAAAGTCAATGGCAGTAATTTGTGCATTTTTTAGCGTTTGACGGTAATAAAGTTCTTCCATACCTGCCCCATCCATACGATACCAATCAATCACAACGCTGGATAATAACTCACCGTCACTTAATGCCTGGTACAACATAGGACTTGTACGGTCTAATGTTTTTAGAATGGTAATGGGTAAGTGAATGCGACGGCCATTTGGCAAACCACGGCTATCGGTTGGCAGTTTTACGCTGTGCGACGCTGCAAGTACAACAATAGCCCCTTCACGACCTTCAAGATCGCATTCGCCTTCGATTGCGCCTTGATTTTCTGCGCTAATATTCATGTAACCAGGTAATGCCATGACTTAATTCCTTTTATTATGCTTTTTCTAGGCGGCTGCGTTCAGTCAATGTGAATGACTGGCCCATGTATTTAAAGTGAGGAGTGATTGATATTGTTGATAAAAACCAGCCCGATTTTTCTTCCATATCACGAACAGCAATATGAGCATTACGTAATGGTCTTCTCGCTCTTACAGAAGGAGCGGGGTTGTCCATATCTGATACAAATTGTTTTAACCAGCGATTTAATGATTGATCAATTTGTGAACGTGTTAACCATGATCCAATGTTTTCTCGTTGCATAACTTTAATATATTGAGAAAAACGGCAGCTAATTAACATATAAGGCAATTGGCTCTCTATTTGCAGATTGAGAGTTTGCTGGTGGCCTTCAGCCGTATTGGCTTGCAGCTCTACGGCTTTGCAAGATGGTACTGCCATAAAAGTGGCTTTTTGTGAGGACTTTTGGATTGAAAGGGGCGTAAAGCCATTTTTAATCAATTGATTGCAACTGCGCTCAGAAATTAACACTTCTGTAGGTAGCTGAGAACGCATGGTGGCATTACCCGATTCAATTTTTAAATCGTTAAGCTGCCCATAGTCATCCCCACTAACATTGATAAACCACCTAAAGTTTGCATAACTATTTGCAAACCGAGATACCAGAGCATAAGCGGCATTTCCCCATAAACCGGTGGTATGTGATCGCGTTCTTTCTTCGTAATTAAAAGATTGGCCTTCACTGCTATGGCTGGGGCGTAATAAAAACTTTGGAAGCGTTAAGCAAATATAGCGGCTATCAGGATTTTCTCTAAAACTGTTCCATTTTGCATAGCTTGGTTGATCAAAGTGAGAGCTGATGTCCCTGATCCGAGAAAAATCAGAGAAGTTATCTACACCAAACATTTTGTTAGATGCGGCACTTATTAACGGGCAATGACTCATGGCGGAGACCTTACCTAAGCTTTGCATCAGCGCCATATCTTTCGATTCATGGGAGAACTCAAAATCACCTAATAACAAGCTGTAAGGTCGGCCACCGAACTGACCAAATTCGGCACTGTAGATAATTTGAAATAGACTGGATTGAGCAGTATCCGGTGCATCTTCAAAATCTTCTAACAAAGCTTGCTTATTAGTATTAAGAACACATAGCTGAATATTTTCTTTGTAATTAATATGTTCATCTAAATAATTCAAAGAACGCCAACTTGACTCCAAGGCACGAAAACGTGCATTTTGAATGATTAGATCCAGCTGTTCATTCATACGCTGATGCAGTTCATGCTGCATGATTAAGCGCTCATTAAAGTCGATATCGTAATCGGCTGAAAAGCCGAATTTTCCAAGTAAGCTTTCAAATCGAGACAGCTTAATCGATTCATTACCCAGTTGGTGATAAAGGGATAAGGCATCGCTAAGTTCAGGAATACCACTTAACAAACTTTCTGGTTCAAAATCTTCAAGCGATGATAAGTCATAATTGATAGAAAGCTGTTCGCTTTCGTCAGCTGCGAGTTTATTTTCTAGCTCTAGCTTTAATACAATATTAAGCGAGGCCAGCAAATGGCTCACCCCGTTTTCAACTTTCAAAAGACCTGTTTCTGTAATCTCATCACTGCGTTCATCGGCTGTTAAATCCGAAAGAACGAGTATGCGAAAAGGTAACTCTACTTCATTACTTTTATAGTCTTGAAACGTTAACTTTACGCGTTCTGTAACCGATTGATTATTCATAGTGATTACCAGCAGTGGGCCGCCATTTCAGGCAGCTGCAATGGAACACTTTCAAGCATTTGAATAACAGGCTTTTGGCCTCTTATTTCAAAATTAACATCAATGAAACTTACATTGGCGTTGCTCAACTGAGCTTGCTGATTAGGAAAGTCAGTGGCTGAAAAAATATGTCTACCATCTTGGAATTCATCCAAGAACTTACTAAAGCCTTTAACACCCACGTAGTTCTTCATAAGTGTCAGCTGTCCAATTTCAATCCTTAAGGTTGTGTCGCCGCACGTCTCTAACGCCCACTTGAAGCTGTGTGAAGTAGGGTAGTTATAGTTTGCTAGAGTTTGTGTGCCATCACTGCAATAAAGATCAACAAAAGTAGCATAAGGCTGAATTTTTGCACCAGGGTTGGCGCCAGTTGGTAATGCATTTACATGAACATCAAATGCATTGCCTACAATAAACTTACCGTTCTCTGCTTGATTCAGTACGTCTAGTAACTCTTCGGTTAAACCTAAGCTACGTTGAGAAACATTGGCACGTACTATCCCGCGCTTATATTTCTTTTGAACAAACGGAGCTAAGTCATTTTGCAAGTAGTTCCAAAGTACGCCGCCTTCACCAACTACCAAGTTACCCACTTGGTTACCGCTCACACCATCTAACGCAGCCAGTACATCATTTTGCCAGCGGTCTTGTAACTCACAGCTACTTTCATTTTGCATGTAGTCATAGGTGGCATGCATAGGGCCCGTGAATAAGTGCCAAAACACTTTAGATGTTGAAATCGGTTTGCCAATCAATGCTTGTAGCTGTTTGATGGCACCCCAAGCGGTTGCCACAGAACCATTACCTGATTCAGGAGAGTCTGGGGTTTCAAATAGGGTAGTAACAGAGCTTAATGATTGAGTACGAGAATCGGCTTTAAATGCAATTTCTGCCAAAGCTTGTTTATAAGCATCTACCGCAACAACCGCATCATCAATAGCCGAATCAATATCTTCGCCTTTTTTAC
>CAJXIT010000332.1 GCA_913054055.1 uncultured Thalassolituus sp. | reverse complement strand
ATCATCAATTAAGGACTCCCCATAAGAGGGAATCATTTCTTTTAGCTTGGCTTTCCAGCCGTCATTTTCTAAGCGATCAGCAAAACATTTTTCGATCACATCCACCATGGCATGAACCGCAGTAGAAGCACCCGGTGAGGCGCCTAATAACGAAGCAATGCTGCCGTCTTCGCTGGCAACAATCTCAGTACCAAACTCAAGCTTGCCTTTACCGCTTTCATCTTTTTTGATGATTTGAACACGCTTGCCCGCATCCGCCAGCGACCAGTTTTCATCTTTGGCGTTAGGAAAGTATTCACGTAACGAATCCATACGCGCACCATCAGATTGAAACACTTCACTGATCAGATACTTGGTTAAATCCATGTTGTTCATGCCCACAGACATCATAGGCTTTAAGTTGTTGCCGCGAATAGAAGAAGGTAAATCCATAATAGATCCCTTCTTCAAAAATTTAGTGGTAAAACCTGCAAACGGCCCAAACAATAATGCTTGCTTACCATTGATAACACGAGTATCTAAGTGAGGCACTGACATTGGCGGCGCACCAATGGCTGCCTTGCCATATACTTTGGCGTGATGCTGATCAGCCACACTGGTATCCGAGCAAACTAACCACTGCCCACTAACAGGGAAGCCACCATAGCCTTCACTTTCAGGAATACCAGACTTTTGCAGCAGCGGTAAAGCGCCACCACCGGCACCTAAGAAAACAAAACCAGCACGTACTCGGCTGTTATCACCTGACTCACGGTCTTCTAATAATACTGACCAGCCACCTTGGCTAGAGCGCTTTAAGTCTTCTACATCGTGATTTAATACTAATTCGAAATTATCTTGCTGCTGTAGGTTTTCCATCATGTAGCGAGCTAAAGAACCAAAATCCACATCGCTACCACGAGACATATAAGTGGCGGCAACCGGTTCGTTTGGATCACGACCATCCATTACTAGTGGCATCCACTCTTTTAAAACCTCTGCATTTTCACTGTATTCCATGCCTTGGAATAAATGATGCTGGCTCATTTTTTGGAAACGCTCACGTAAAAATGCAACATTTTTCTCGCCCCAAACAAAGCTTAAGTGTGGCGTGCGATTGATAAAATTAGAAGGTTCAGGCAATACTTGTGTATTAACTAAGTAAGACCAAAATTGAAGGGATAATTCAAAAGCGGCATTAATTGACATGGCTTTTGACACATCAACACTGCCTTGACCATCTTCAGGGGTGTAATTCATTTCACAGTAGGCAGCGTGTCCTGTACCTGCGTTATTCCAACCATCGGTACTTTCTTTCGCAACGGTTTTTAAACGCTCAACCACACAGATTTTTAATTGTGGGTCTAACTGCTTCAGCAACATGGCCAATGTACTGCTCATGGCACCAGCACCGACCAATAATACGTCTACTGTTTTTACTGTCATGGTTTCTACACTCTTAAAATATTCGTTGTTCGCCCGCTACTTGTGTCGCCACTTTTATAAATATAGCTTTCGCACCTGAGTACACACCATGGTTTTTGTAAAACCGAAAAGTAGGGCTTAAATGGCGGTTTTTGCCGCTATTCAAATTTATGAGGCGCAAATTATACTGAAAATGCATCTATTTTGCGATTGTCGGATCATTATTTGTTAACAAAAGTTATTGATTACAATCACTGGCTTTGATGGAAGTGCACTCTATTTGTACAGCATAGCCAAAAATGCCTATTTAATGGGCGAAGGGCTTCCCACATACTGTCGATTTACCCTTGGCGTCACCTGACAAAATAATTCGTAGGCAATGGTTTGGCAGTGATCCGCTATGATATCGGCACTTAGACCTGTTCCCCATAATGTCACAGTGTCTCCCAACAAAATCTCAGCCCCAGTGACATCCACTGTGATCATATCCATGGACACTCGACCCGCTATTGGAAATTGCTGGCCTTTAATCAATACCGGTGTACCGTTACCCGCTGATCTGGGATAACCATCTCCGTACCCGATGGCCACCACGGCAAGTGTGGCCGGGCGTTCAACCTTAAAGCTTTGCCCATATCCCACTGTGTCTCCCGGATTAAGCTGATGCAATGCAATGACTTCGCTTTGCAACGTCATAACAGGTTGCAAGCCAGCATCGGGCCCCTGCTGACCCTGAATGGGACTGGCCCCATACAGCATGATGCCAGGGCGAATGAGCTCTCCATGAGATTGTGGCAAGGTCAAAATGGCCGCACTGTTACTCATGCTCCAATTTAATTTAATGGGCTCAAGCGTGTTTAAAGTGGCTAACTGCTGTTGATTAAATGGGTTCTGTGGCTCATCGGCACAGGCAAAGTGACTCATTAACTGAATCTCACCCACCACAGGTAATGTCCTTAGCTCACTGACTAAAGCGGGCACCACCTGAGGTGAAAACCCCAAACGATGCATACCTGAATCCACTTTCACCCAAACTTTAAGCGCCGATTCTGGCAGTTTAGCCAACCATTGCTTCTGCTGTTCGTGGTGCAATACCAACTCTAAATCCAGCTCTAATGCCGTGTTGCATTCCGCTTCATCCATGGCCCCTTCAAGGATAAGGATCGGCAATAAAATACCGGCCTGCCTAAGGATAATGGCCTCATCCACACAAGCCACAGCAAAACCATCGGCCTCGGCACTGAGTGCATTAGCCGCAGCCACCATGCCATGCCCATAAGCATTGGCCTTTACTACCGCATAGGCACGACTATTAGGCGCCTTGGATTTAGCCAACTGGTAATTATCCCTAAGGGCATGAAGATTTATTATTGCTCGTGTGGCTCTAGCCATACTGCCTGCCAAGTAAAAATACGTTATAATCGGCGGTTCGAATCTGGGCCTTACTTTAAAAAATATGAAACCCAGTGATACCGCCTATGTCAGCGCTTAAGATTAGTTACATTGCGCCTTTATTAATTAAAGCATAGGTAAGCCGTTAGCAGAGATGAAATCTAAAAGTGGTCACATACCACCTTTTCCCATCCAAGATTAAGTGCCTAAATAGTCACACTTAATCCTGCTATTACATTTTTAGGTCAATGCCTTTGCTAATGCCTGTGCTAAGCCGTGCATTGTACCGTTTTTATACTGAATAAATACCATTATGGGTCATAGTTTAATTCCAGAGCGCATGCTGGTTGTTTCTCCCAGCTTAGCGGCCACCATAGGTCTTGAAGAAGCCATTATGCTTCAAGCCCTAAATGATGGCGGCCAAGCCCATGATGAGCACTGGCAAACCATGCAAAAACTCAGCGTGCGTAACTGGCTGCCCTTTTGGAACGACCATGATATTAAGCGCATTCTAAAAAGCTTAAGCGATAAAGGCATCGTGCATTTTAACAGCCCGCCTTTTGGTCAAAGCGAGCAACTGTTCTTCAGCTTTAAAGAACACACACCGCCTACCGCGAAAAAAAGCAAAACCGAACAGGCTTATCAAGCTGCCCAACAGCAGCACAAAAATACCATTGCCGCTAACTGGCGCCCGGATCATGAAACCCTGCGCTATGTGGAAGAAACCCTAGGCATCTCTAAACGCTATGCCAGCCAGCAAGTTCAAGATTTTGTGTTTCATCATCAAGGGCAAGGCTCTCTGGCTTCTAACTGGGCCACCATGTTTATTCGCTGGGTGAACAAGCGCAACAAAGAAGACCAAAGCCACCCTGCGGTGTTTCAAGGGGATGCCAAACGCAAACTTGCCATGGATGTTAACTGGCAGCCCGAGCCCACGACTTTGGATATTTTGCAAAAAGCCGGCGTGGATGCCACCTTCATTCAAGATTGCATCAGTGAATTTATTTTATATTGGAAAGAAAAAGGCGACGCCCACGATACTTGGAACACCAAGTTCATTGCCTGGGTAAGACGCCAATGGGCACGCTTTAGCGCCAGCGTGGCACACCCAACTGATCCAACCCCCATGCCTGAAAACTGGCAGCCAGACAGTGATGTGTATGACATACTGACCATGGCCAGCATAGATAAAGCATTTGCCCAAAGCCTTGTGCAAGAATTTGTTTTATACTGGCGCGACAGCAATCAATTGCATACTTCTTGGAACAGCAAATTCTTACAGCATTGTAAGCACATGTGGAGCAAG
>CAJXIT010000331.1 GCA_913054055.1 uncultured Thalassolituus sp. | reverse complement strand
CATCAGAAAAATACAGCGCAATACGCTTGCGTAAAAAGTCTTCCATTAATGAATGATAGCGATACCAACCGGGATCTGATTTATCCTCAACAATAAACACAGATTGATGCATAAGGTTTTGCAAAATATCTTTTGATTGATTAGTTCTTAACAGGTAATCACATAATTGTGCATTGAATCGCCCAAGCAATGACGTAGCCAGATAAAAGCGCTTATGATCATCATCTAACGTAGAAAACACCTCTGAACCAAAATACTCCATGACATCACGCTGAGAGCCATTAAATTCATCTAAACCTTTCTCCCCATATTCCTTAATGGCCAGTAAGGCAATCTTAACCCCAGCCAGCCAGCCCTCTGTTAAACCTAAAATTTTATCCACTTGAGGTTGAGACAAGGCTTTGCCACACACTTCTATTGCTAACTGCTCAATTTGTGGTTTATCAGCCATAAAATCATGGCTATCGATAAACAATAATTTATCCGATAACTTTAAACGGCTAAGGTTGATACTTGGGTAGTAACGAGATGCAAATATAAAGTGAACGTGCTTCGGTAAATTTTCGATCAAATAGATCAAAAAGTGTTCGTATTTTTTAATATCATCCGACTTAAAATCATCAACCACAATAAACAGTGGCTCATCAATCATAGAAAATACTTTAAAAATTGAATCGGTTAACAAACGATCATTTATATCTATACCATCTGTAAACAAATTAAAAATAGATGCATCATACACATCCATAATGGTTCTAATTTTCTTTAATACAGCAAACATTACAGGAACAATCTTATTATCCTGAAAACTTAAATTCACCCTTGCCACATGGTTGTATGCGTTATCCGCTTGCCACTTATCTAACAAACTTGTTTTGCCAAATCCAGCAGGTGCAACCATAAAAGTTAGTGGAAATTTTTTTGATTTGGATAGCAAATCAATTAAATCTTGGCGATAAATTAGAGAGGACAAAGCAAGCTACCTGCACGGACGTTTGAGAACCAGTTCATACATTATTATTATTTTTAATTTTTTCGTTCTTTTTAATGGTTTAAGGCCAAATTAACAAGGCTGTTTACGCCAGCAAATCAAATGAGTACAAACGCTCTAATTACATTCCCTCCCCCCCCTCCTTTGGAGGGTAGGAAAATCCATCCAGTAGCATTAATATTGCGGCCCGCTCAAAATTGTATTTATGAGCGACTAAAAAAATAAAAACAATTCTAAAGGAGCTTACATGAGCACTTCAGTCTGGGTTACCTGGCCCGCTCTCACAAAACTAGGCACACTGGGTGTGCTAGCTGGTGTATTAGTCATAGGTTTAGAGCGAGAAAAATTAAATGACAACAATTTATTTGATGTCGACACATACGCAGATAAAAATGCAGCTATCACGTGTGATGAACGAAGCCACACTGCTCGAACAGAAGACGGTACTTGTAATATTTTAGAGAACCCAACTGAGGGTTCTGTACATATGCGCTTTGGAAGAAACGTCAGTTTAGAAACGGTTCAAAATGAATTAGACGCAAACACCCTGCTTACACCCAATCCCCGTGAAGTCAGTAACACATTGATGGCGCGCGATGAATTTAAACCGGCCACCAGCGTTAACTTTATCGCGGCCGCTTGGATTCAATTTATGGTGCATGACTGGGTCGCTCACGGACCAAATGAAACGCAAGACCCAATTGAAGTGCCACTGCCTGAAGGCGATGAATTAGGAGTAGGCACCATGGAGGTTCAGCGCACACGCAAAGATCCTTCTCGTACAGCAGCAGACGCACACTTACCTGACACCTATCAAAACGTAAACACTCACTGGTGGGACGGTTCACAGCTTTACGGTTCAAGTAAAGAACAAAATGATTTAGTACGTGCGTTTGTAGGTGGAAAACTAAAAGTAACAGACCAAAATACTCTACCAACAGATTATTTAACCGGCGTACCCGTAACAGGATTCAATGATAACTGGTGGCTAGGCCTTAGCATGATGCACCAACTGTTCACACGTGAACATAATGCCATTGCAGACATGTTAGTTGCTAACCACCCTGGTCAAACTGACCAGTGGTATTACGATAAAGCTCGCTTAGTAAACGCAGCACTTATGGCAAAAATTCATACAGTTGAATGGACCCCTGCCATCATTGCTAACCCAGTAACTGAAAAAGCCATGTACACCAACTGGTGGGGCATTTCAGGCAATCGCCAAGGGCGAGATGATGTACAAGATGAATTTGAAAACCTAGCCGCCGCCATTCAAGCGAAAGACAGCTTTGTGACACAAGTGTTAGGCATCAATCCAGAGTTAAGTGAAGTATTAGATGATGCAGCGTTTATCGAGCATGCATTAGGTGGACTGGTTGGCTCAAGAAAACCTGACAACTCGGGCACCCCTTACACACTTACCGAAGAGTTTGTAGAAGTTTACAGAATGCACCCTTTAATGCGTGACAGTGTTGATATTTACGACATTGGTTCAAACTTGATCAGCAACTCTATCGCGATTGAAGACACCACAGACGGCGAAGCCGAAACCATTCTTGCACAAGAAGGTGGCGACCGCCTATGGTACAGCTTTGGTATCACACACCCAGGCTCATTGACTTTAAACAACTACCCTAACTTCTTGCGTAACCTAGATATTCCAACCGTTGGCAATATTGATTTGGCAACTATTGATATTCTTCGCGATCGTGAACGCGGCGTACCCCGCTACAACGAGTTCCGTCGTCAAATTGGATTAAACCCAATTACAAAATTTGAAGATCTAACGCAAGATCCAGCAACACTTGCCGAATTAAAACGTGTTTACAATAATGACATTGAGCAAATTGACGCATTAGTTGGCCAGCTTGCTGAAACCGTTCGCCCTGAAGGCTTTGCATTTGGTGAGACTGCATTCCAAATTTTCATATTGAATGCATCTCGTCGTTTAATCACCGACCGTTTCTATACCGAATCGTACACACCAGAAGTGTACACTCAAGAAGGTTTAGACTGGGTTGAAGAACAAACCATGGTTTCTGTCATCAACCGTCACTTCCCAGAACTAAGCACCAGCCTAGTGGGCATAGATAACGCATTTAAACCTTGGGGTTTGAAAATCACTGACGACTATAAAGAATGGAATGCATGTGACAAAGAACAACACTTATGGGTAAACGGTGCCATGCGCACACAGTATCCAGAAGGTGAACTGCCTGCTATTCCTGAAGTAGATATCGGTGGTCTGATTGATTCCATTCTTTGGACCAAAGTAAAACTTTCTGATGATGTCGCGCCACTTGGCTACGAAAAGCCAATCCATCCCCATGGCGCCATGGCCACCGTTGCATTTGAAGCCGAAGCAAACCAACCGTTTACTGGCATCTTTAAAGGTTCAGAGTGTGGCTTACTGCGCTTATCCGTAACCGGTGATCCAAGCGATCGTGGCTTTGCTCCAGGTTTGGCATGGAAAGCATTTGTAGATGGCAGAAACTCTCGTAACGTTTCAGCCTTATACACACTATCTGGCCAAGGCAATAACCACAACTTCTTCGCAAACGAGTTATCCAACTATGTCAGCAAAGAAGTAAACGAAACGTTTGCTACCACTGCCCTATTCTCATTGGTAACCACTAAACCAAACTTAGTCATGACCGATAAAATGGCCCGTGTTACTCAAGACGGAACCAAAGAAGCCTCTGAAAAAGCGCCAACGCAAATTTACTTTGTACCGCGCCCAGAAGTGAAGTCACTGTTTTCTACTGGCGCCCATGACTTCCGTGAAGATCTAGTATCTTTGCCTGAAGGCACAGTGCTATATGATATTTACGGCACAGATAAAACCATCAAGTCTTCTATCTTTTCTTACTTCAATAACAAGTACATAAAAGATCGCCGTAACAGCGCCGTGAAGATTGGTGAAATGAAACTGACCTCTCAGTTCAACACTTCAACCTTTGGTGATGGTGGCGTGTTCTTCAGACACGAACGCTACGAAGATTAATTTTCTAGCATTAAAGCAAAATTAATCCATAAAAAAACCGGATCTTTGATCCGGTTTTTTTATGTTTCTCTTTCTATGATTATTTATATTTTTTGAATACTTGAATATTTCTCC
>CAJXIT010000330.1 GCA_913054055.1 uncultured Thalassolituus sp. | reverse complement strand
CAGGAGATGATATGGATTTTTTGTGGCCATCTGCGTTCACAAATACATGATCAATGGCCCCATGAATATTCGCCCCAAGCTCTAGTGCCAATGCGTCATCAAATAAAATGACAAACTGGGCCGACTCAGAAAGCGTAAAGCCACAATTACTGCTAAACGGACGGCACGCTCGTTGATAATCCGCTTCGTCTAGTTTTAAACTGTCATCTAATTGTTTTAAATGCTCAGCGGTGGCCAACGCCCCCATGGTGGCATAGCCATCAATGATCTCTGATGTGATGGGGGCTTCTGCCCCACCCACAATGGCCACTCTGGCACGGCCCGATTGAATATCGTTTACCGCATGTTTTAAATTGTATAAAAAGCTGGCACAGGCCCCAATGCTGCCACCGGTATTACCAAGCCCACCCATCAAATACGCATTAATAAAATCTGCAGGCATTTCGGCTAAGCCTAAAGCCAAATGTTTTGACGATACTTTTTTACCTTTCAATCGATTGCCCATCATGCCGCCATAACCGTTATCGTCTAACTGTCCCATGGCACTACTGGCATACACAGATATGTTATCTGGGGCCACTCTTTCCATCACTGTTTGCCAAGCAATGCCCATGGATTGAATCGCATCTGACGCGCCATACATGGTCATTTGCAATCCCTTTGGGTGATGACGAGACGCATAGGTTTTTGACAAATCAAAACCCGTGGGCAATTGCCCTGCACTTTTCACAATAAAGTCTCTTGTGGTGGGCAATAGCACCTGTAGATTTTCTAATACCTTAACCTGTGTCTGTTTTTTATCTGATTTTATGATCTGCCAATTTGAGGGTAAGGGCCTTGGCATATGCGCTGTGGCAATACTGAATTGCAAATCCTTGTGATCACCTAAGTTAAGTTGTGCGGCTTGATGCCATTCCACTTGATCCACATCCATATAGGACTTTTCTATTTTTCGAATCAAGGTGCTGTTGTTAATCACCTCAGAGAAACGCTGCAGCACTTGGATTTTTGTCACGGGCTCGGAATCAACTTGATACTGCCCCTCCACACATTCAATCAAGCCCATTAACATGGCCAGATCCACATAAGCATCTGTGGCTGCATCCACATCAATGGCGGAAACCACCATTCGCTTATAGCCCTGATGAAAAGATCCACGACCTGCAGAACTGATGCCCCCAAACCCAACAATAACCGGAAGATGACCCATGCACCCACACCACACAAACTAAGGAATAAGCCATGCATGGTAGACCTATCTATCACAATCTCTTATGGCTAAAAAGACACATTTAAAGGTAAAATGGCCAAATGAAAAAAATTGCCATCGCACTTTACAATCAAGCACTGGGCACCAGCATCAGCCTCCCCATGGAAATGCTACAAGCGGCCATTCAAACTGCCAAAGGTTCAGACATTTCCTATGAGCAATATGAACTGGTCACAGTGGGCATAGATTTAAAGCCTGTGACAACAGGGTCTGGCATAAACATCACCCCGCATCAACTCATTGACGACACGCAATTTGAACTCATTTTTCTGCCCTCCATGTGGCGCAGCCCAAGGCATAATTTAAAACGCTATCAACAATATATCCCATGGCTGGTCCACCAATATGAACATGGTGCGATGATTTGTGGTGCCGGCACAGGGGCTTTTTTTGTGGCTGAAACCGGTTTATTAAATGGCAAAGCCGCCACTACCCACTGGTTTTACTTTAAGCAATTTGAAAGTTTGTACCCCAGCATCAAATTACAAAAACAACACTTCATCACTAAAGCGGATAATTTGTATTGTGCAGGTAGTCTAAATGCCGTGGCTGACATGACGGTTCACTTGATTGAATTACTGTTTGATAAACGCATTGCGCAGCACGTAGAAAGCCAATTCTCTAACGAAGTGCGCAGCTCATTTCAACACAGCGCCTTTTTATATGAAAAAACCCTGGCACACACTTACGAAGACATACTTCAAGTACAAGCTTGGCTGCAACAGTATTATAACCAACCACTCAATATAGAAGCTCTAGCCAAACAATTTGATTTAAGTGTGCGCAGTTTAAATCGCCGCTTTAAAGAAGCATCACAGCAAACTCCCAAGCAGTACATACAAGAACTCAGAATGGATGCAGCAAAAGAACTGCTTAGAAAAACCAATTTAAGCATTGGCGACATAGCCAATCATGTGGGCTATCAAGATGTGAGTTACTTTTCAGAACTGTTTAAAAAGAAGCTAGGGGCTAACCCTAAATCCTATCGTTTATCGGTACGTAATAAATTATTTAGGTTAGATTAAGCCCATAACAGGCTGTCATATTAATTTCACATTATGAAAGGATCTATTTGTTAGACTTTAATTCATATTTTCCTGTTTCCCAAACCCTATGACCCACAGCAGTAAGCTTTACATTGAATTTACCATTCTGTTTATTATCGCTCCGATTATTAGCTTTATTCTTAGGGACTATTTAGCGTATTTTTTTCTCCCCTTTTTATTTTTACTCACTTTATTCTGTGTTCGCCTGTTGCTTAACGATGCCACGTTTAAACGCAAGCGATTTATCAACTTAAAAAAACATAAAAAGCAGCGACAGCGAATTTATCAAGTATTCTTTTTTGGCGCCATATTCACCAGCTGTTTTTATGCCAGCCTAAATCACGATAGTTGGTTTGCATTACCCATAAATGCCACTGAGCAATGGTTGTGGCTATTGGTGTTATACCCCCTAGTATCTGTACTACCACAGGAATTAATTTTTAGAACGTATTTTTTCCATCGCTATCAAACAATTTTTAAGCACAAGTCCATGGTAATTTGGATCAACGCAGCGGTCTTTAGCTTGGCTCATTTAATTTATGCAAATTGGATAGCCGTCACTCTGGCCTTTTTAGGAGGATTACTGTTTGCCTACACTTACGCCAAAAGCAAATCCACTTTGGCGTGTGTGGTAGAACACAGTATATGGGGAATATGGATGTTCAGTATGGGACTGGGGCAATACTTGGATGCCGGCATCATCGCATAGGGGGTTAATGACTGTTTTCTTATGAAATCAATGGATCAAGCGCTCTGTAAAAATCGTAACAGGTGCTGCTCAATACTGAATACGTGCTCATCATGGGCATTTAAAGCCCTTAGACTGCGCGCCAATTCTAAAAGGTAATCTCGGTTTTCACCGCTAGGGCCACGGCTTTGAAAAACCTGTTGCGCAATATCCGAGATGCTCGCCTCTCCTAAATAAGCAGGATTCGCTTCATCAGCAATGTAAATCAAACCCTGCTTAATGGTGCCATCGACAAACTCTACTGGAATCTCATGGCGTAAATACCCATTCTTTTCCCTATAATCCAAATGCTCAAATACCTCAGCTGACACCTGATAGGCCATGCCCACACACGGTTCGGTCATGGCATCTTTGTTTTGATCAATTTGAACCAGGGTCACAACCCTACCAGGATTTTCTTGCGTGCCCCTATGGTCATGACTGCCCTGCCAAAACCGGCGCTGCCACCCATAAATACACGCAGGCTGTTTATCTAAAAAAGGAAAATCCACCTTATAAATTAACGAGCCATAACCGAATAACCAAATCTCATCATATTGATCTAAATTTTGGCGGCTTTTATTTATATCACTGGTATCAATCACGTTTCATTTCACTTCTAACCTAAGCGTTTTCTAACTTTTCTTGCTTTAGTCTTTTTCAAGATAGACTTTTATATCTTGTAAGTCTTGATCCAACATATTCACCATGGGCTTTTTCATAAACGGCGTCATTAATAACGATAAAATCTTCATAATTAACGACTGAGCCTGCCCAGTAAATGCCATGGTCAGTACCGTGCCACTGCCTTGACTCTCTACTGATAATCTAGAGATATAAACCGAACCATGGCTTTCTGCACGGGTTTGATAATATTTGTTTTCAACCGCATCCGTCACCCACATGGTTTCCGTGGCTTCTTTACCAAACATTAAACGGGTTTCTTTCCATTTTAAGCCCACAAATTGATTATCCGGCTGGTACAGTATTTCTAATCCAATTATGCCTGAAATCATGGATTGGCAGTTTTCAATATCGGTTATGGCTTGCCAAACCCTCTCAACGGGTTGTTCAATATAAATATCCGTACTA
>CAJXIT010000329.1 GCA_913054055.1 uncultured Thalassolituus sp. | reverse complement strand
GATTCAGGTAAATAGGTTCTTAATATGGATTCTATTACCCTTGGGTTTTGACCCGCTTGTATGGCCAATAGCGCATCCAGCACCATGGCTTGCAAACGGCCTTCTTCTTCCATTCTTAATGCGCATTTATCCCCAATGGGAATCATCAGCATGTTGGCCATCATGGCGCCGTATAAGGTGGTTAATAGGGCTACTGCCATGGCAGGGCCGATGGATTTTGGGTCATCCATGTTGGCTAACATGGCCACTAGGCCGATTAATGTTCCGATCATGCCCATGGCTGGCCCGGTGTCGCCCATTTGAAAAAAGATGGTGGTACCGGTTTTGTGTCGATCGGCGGCCAACTTCATGTCTTTTCCAAGTAAGGCTTTTACAACATCGGGGTCATGACCATCCACCAACAGTTGAATGCCTTTGGCTAGGAAGTCGTAGCTGACTTCTTTGCCCTCTAAGGCTAATAATCCGTTTTTACGGGCGTCGCCTGCTAGCTCTACGATTTCGTCAATCATGGCGTCAGGCTTAGGGAGTTTAAAACTGAAGGCTTTACCGGCAATTTTGCCGGCACCCAAGAACTGGCTTAATTCGTATTTCATAAGTACGGCAAAGATAGAGCCGCCCACTACGATTAACAAGGAAGGCACGTTCACAAACATGGCTGGGTCGCCGCCCAATACCATGGCGAACACAACAATGGCCCAACAACCAATTAATCCGACGATCGTCGCTAAATCCACTTTACTACCTCGAATTCCCTATCAAATTGATTGGCTAACGCCCATGCAATTCACTTAAAACTGTGTTCATTTATAGACCTTATTTTTAGTCTAGACACAGAATTTCAGTTTGCACGGCCTTATGCGCTACAATTGCCGCTAAATAACGAACAATGACCCTAACGGCTATGCCGTTTTTTATTAGGATGACCCATGGCAGATCAACCCGCTCCAGTGGATTTTGAACAATCTTTAGCCCAGCTAGAGGCCTTAGTGGAAAAACTTGAGAACAGCGAATTTACCCTTGAACAGTCGCTTCAAGCATTTGAACAAGGGGTTACGCTGACTCGTCAGTGCCAAAAAGCCCTAAGCGAAGCCGAGCAAAAGGTTCAAGTTTTAGTTGAGCAAAACGGCCAAAGCCAAGGTGTGCCATTTGAGGGCGATGCGGAATAATGTCGTTTTCTTCTTTTAGCCAATGGTGTCTTGAGCGCTTTGCTCAGGTATTGGATAAGCACACTCAGTTGAGCCATGCCGACGCTGAGCAATTAAAAAGTGCCATGAATTACAGTATGTTAAATGGCGGTAAGCGCGTTCGCCCTATGCTGGTGTACGCCGCGGCCCAAGCGGTGAATGCACAGGCAGAGCATGCGGACTATCCAGCCTGCGCGGTAGAAATGATTCATGCCTATTCTTTGGTGCACGATGATTTACCCGCCATGGACGACGATGCTTTACGCCGTGGCAAACCCACTTGCCACATTCAATACGATGAAGCCACCGCCATTTTGGCGGGTGATGCATTGCAAACCCAAGCCTTTGCCTTGTTAAGCCAGCCTATTGATGGGTTGTCGGCCCAGCAACAGTTAAACATGATTCAATTGCTGTCCCACAACAGTGGCTTATTTGGTATGGCAGGGGGCCAAAGCTTAGACTTATGCGCGGTGGATAAAGCGGTTGATCTTGCGTATCTAGAAAACATGCACAACCACAAAACTGGGGCGTTGATTTTAGCCAGCGTATTAATGGGCGCGCACTGCAATGGGCATACTAATCAACAAGAATTGGATGCGTTAACCCTTTACGCGCAGGCCATTGGCCTGGCGTTTCAGGTGCAGGATGACATTTTAGATGTGGTCAGCGATACCCAAACACTGGGCAAAACCCAAGGGGCTGATGCGGCACTGAATAAGCCAACTTATGTGTCGCTATTAGGATTAGAAGGGGCGAAACAGAAAGCCAC
This sequence comes from uncultured Thalassolituus sp., assembly GCA_913054055.1. Classification (GTDB taxonomy): domain Bacteria; phylum Pseudomonadota; class Gammaproteobacteria; order Pseudomonadales; family Oceanobacteraceae; genus Bermanella. The sequence continues at coordinate 2,198 of CAJXIT010000329.1, read as the reverse complement.
GGCTTTACATCAGCAAGCATTGGATGCGCTAGCACCTTTAAAAGGTGATAGCCAAGCCCTTAAGGATATTGCGAATTACATCATCAGCCGAGTTCATTAGTCCGTAGAATACCCATTTTGCCTTCATATACCCCTATTTAATCTATGCTAACACCGGTTAGTTGTTACTTTTTAGGGGTTATCTAGGTAGAATGGCGCCGTTATTTTTCACACTATTATTTTTCTTATAACTGGGTAACAGATGTTCCAGGAAATTCCAAAAAGCCGTCCCAACACGCCGTTACTGGATCGCATTGACCATCCAAAACAATTGCGTGAGTTGAGCATGGCGGAATTACCTGAGCTGGCCAATCAGTTAAGAGAGTACTTGCTTTACAGTGTTGGACAAAGTGGTGGCCATTTTGGCGCTGGCTTAGGGGTGGTTGAGCTGACCATTGCTCTGCATTATGCCTACAACACCCCAGACGATTTATTGCTATGGGATGTGGGCCACCAAGCTTACCCCCATAAGATTCTGACAGGTCGTCGCGAGCAATTACCCACCATTCGCACAAAAGATGGTTTAAGCCCGTTCCCTAAACGTAAAGAAAGTGAATTTGATACCTTTGGCGTGGGCCATTCGTCTACTTCTATCAGCGCTGCGCTGGGCATGGCCATTGCCGCAAACAAACAACAATCCGGTAAAAAAGTGGCCGCCATTATTGGTGATGGCGCCATGACCGCAGGGCAAGCATTTGAAGCGTTAAATCATGCCGGCCATTCAGATACCGATATGTTAGTGATCTTAAATGATAACGACATGGCCATCAGTGAAAACGTTGGCGGCTTGAATAAGTATTTCTCTAAGATTTTAAGCTCTAAAACTTACGCCACCATGCGTGAAGGTTCCCGTAAAGTGTTAAGCAGCATTCCCCACGCTTGGGAGCTGGCCAGCAAAACCGAAGAGCATGTAAAAGGCTTTTTCACCCCTGGGATTTTATTCGAAGAACTGGGCTTCAATTATATTGGCCCTGTTGATGGCCATGATGTGGAAAATCTTACGCGCACGTTAAAAAATATGCGTGATTTAAAAGGGCCACAGTTTTTACATGTGGTGACCAAAAAGGGCAAAGGTTTTGCCCCTGCTGAAAAAGATCAAATTAAATATCATGCGCTAAGCCCAGTGAGCAACTCAGTCAGTACTGGTGTTAAGAAAAAAACCTTTAGCAATGTGTTTGGACAATGGGCTTGCGATACGGCCGCACTGGATCCAAAACTGCTTGCCATTACGCCGGCCATGCGCGAAGGCAGTGACTTAATTAAGTTTTCTGAAAAATTTCCACAGCGTTATTTTGATGTGGCCATTGCAGAACAACATGCCGTGACTTTAGCAGCCGGCATGGCATGCGAAGGGGCAAAACCGGTTGTGGCCATTTACAGTACATTCTTACAGCGTGCTTATGATCAGCTAGTGCATGACGTGGCGGTGCAAAATTTGGATGTAACCTTTGCGGTTGACCGCGCCGGTGTCGTCGGCGCTGATGGACCCACTCATGCTGGGGCTTACGATATTAGTTTTATGCGCTGTATTCCCAACATGGTGATTGCGGCCCCTAGCGATGAAAACGAATGTCGCTTGCTGCTAAATACCGCCTATGAATTCAATGGACCGGCCGCTGTTCGCTACCCAAGAGGGTCCGCTAACGGAACCGATGTGAGCTGTGTATCTGAAACCGTTGAAATTGGCAAAGGCCGAATGATTCAACAAGGAAAAGGCATTGCCATTTTATGCTTTGGCCCACTGATTCATGAAGCTCAAAAAGCCATTGATGAGCTGGATCAAAACATTACCCTAGTGGATATGCGCTTCATTAAACCTATTGATGATGCCCTAATCAAACAACTGGCCGAAGAACATCAGCAGTTTATTACTTTAGAAGATAATGCCATTTTAGGCGGGGCTGGATCGGCGGTTTTAGAGTTTGTATCGTTTAATAAGCTGGATGTGAATGTGACTTTATTAGGTATTCCTGATGCATACATTGAACACGCTTCGCAAGAACAACAATGGGCAGAAATGGGCATCGATGCCGCAGGCATTAAGCAAACCGTATTAGGGCTTTTATAAGCCCTATTTCATTCATAACCTCAATTCATTACATCAATCAAATTTCTCATAATTCATCCTATTTTTAATAACCACCAGACCTTCTGAGCCC
>CAJXIT010000328.1 GCA_913054055.1 uncultured Thalassolituus sp. | reverse complement strand
GACCAAACCATCTGTTTAAATAAGGTTCTAAATCAACAAGTCGAATACTAACCCCTGCAATTAATGCAATACTATATTTTCTAGACCTCCCAAATACCCTTCCTGGACACCCAACCAATAGCTTCGCTCGTCTTCATCAACATCTTGGATTGGTGGGCTATCTTCAAAGACCGATTTCCAATACGCCCGCCTATCTTGAAAATGACTAAACTGCTCTTGGTATGCTTCATTAGCCTCTTTTTTAAGATCGCTACAATCTATATCTCGGCAGTCCATCGACCAACCGCGGGCACCAGCCGCCCACAATAAAAACTTATCCATACGTTCTTTAGCTTCGTCACCATCAAAAGTCAGCGAAAACCTATTCCCACTTGAGGCGTGCATCTGTTTTGATTTCATTTCTTGCGCGGTTTTCTTTGCTGCATGTTCTAAGCGGATAATTCGAGCCTGCAGTTTTTTAAGATGTACCTCTGATTTCCCCTGCTCTCTGGCAATGCTGGATGCCTTAATGGTTTGAGCTTTTTGCTTATTAATTCGAGAAATTGACCTTTGAAGCGGTTTCTTCCACTGATCTAGCCTATAACCTAGCTCCCTGATAATTGCCGTCATATTATCCGCATCAAATGACGCAAGGGTTTCCCAGCTGGGTGCTCTTGATACCCGAGCAATACTGTATCGGTTACCTTTAATTAAACCCTGATCAGCATTTGTACCCTTCGCGGCATAACCTACCGCCTTAATAAGATAAGAACTCGCCGCTTTAGGATGTTTGATTCGTTCAATATGCGCCATTTCATGACCCCATAAAGATTCCAGCCGCTTTGCCCAATCTCGAAAATACTTTTTATCGACAGTCCACTTCAGTAATAAATGTACGTGAGGGTTCGGCTCTCCATCTTCATTCATTGGGCTTTCAGCTACCCACATGTAATGAAAATCCGCTTTCTCTCTATCAGGACCAAACTCAGAACGCTTTGCTTTGAACTGACCTGGAACGTAGTCACCTTCTTCGGTATACCAACCGCGGTGAAACATCTTCTTGCTACCATCTAGAAAACGAGAAGTTTCCCGCCCCACAGACGTATCTAGTGGTTTAATGATTTTGAAAGGTTGCTTTGGTAGCCGTGTATACAAGCCATCTTTGCCAGGCACAATTACACCGGTGTCTCGTTCAAACTCAACCGGTGTAAATGGCCCATCACCACCGACCCCTTCAGACATTGCACCGAAAATGGCGTGACGCTGTGCCGGTGTAAACGTCAAAGTGATGAAAGTAGTAAAACCTTCATGGCACTGAGCAACATACGCCCCACTTTCAAACATGTTCGAAACACTTTTAGGTGTGAGCCTTTCCGTGTAACGAGTACCAACATTTGCATCCGGTGCATTCCCTGCAGGAGTTTGAGTCACGATTTGAGCTCGAAACTGACCAGACCAATCACGCTTTTGCAACTGCAATGAAATTGGTGACAAATTCCCCTGAAATGGCGGCACTTTTTCATGTTTGAGCGCCAAAACTCTTGGAGTATTTCGCTCTGTACTGGCGTACAAGGTATCAAAGCTTTCATGCCCCATTCGGCTATCAAGCTCTGTTTTAGTGCCAATGGGCTGCTCAATAACCTGCATACGCTTGTGAATACGAGCTAACTTTAAACGCTTTTTCTCGTGTCGGACTTTTGCGCCCTTGGACAAGCCTATTGTCTCCACGCCTACGGCGTGCGCTTCGCGAAGGGGATTGGCGTAATAATTGTTAGTAATTAACGTGAGCTTCCCGTCTTTAACTAACTGCCAAGTTTCTGCTGACCTTTTTGTTTTTAGATAATGAAACTGGTCTGCTTCGCGTATTTTCTTATTTTCACGCTTAGATTCCTCTGCAAAATTGGAGTGTTGGTAAAATTTGGAACCTAAAAAACCAGCTAAGTAGCTGGCATTGGCAAGTTTAATTTCATCAATAGGCCGGACGGCACCGGCCACATGGTATAGCGTTTCAGTTTTCATTCACTCCCCTATTTACTCACCCGCAGGTTCAGCATTACTTACCGAGCCCCATGGTTCAGAGCACCCATTCTCGTGGCACACATAATTCATTGGCTGAGAGTTACCCTTAACACGCTTTTTAATGCCGTGTTTTTCGCGCAACTTCGACACTAAAAAGCGCGCTCGCTCTCGTTTCTTTGGATCTGGGTTCTCCATTCCTGCCATATCAGGGCAAGGTTTATGAATAGGAGAAGTGATAGGCAAATCAGCCGTAGATTTAGCAGGTCTAAAAGTCACATCATTCATAGTTCATTTAACTCCTGTGTATCCATAACCATATGACCACCTGTGTTGTTACCTTTGATAATCACGCCGTTCATAACGTGCTGGCAGTTAAACAACTCACAAGCCGTATCAATTGCTGGCTCTAGTGATTCAAACTCACCAAGCCCAATATTCATTACCTCATTCGTTTCAGAATGACGCACAACTCCACCACCACTATTCAGTGATACCGCTACATAATTCAGCATCAGCATTGCCTCACTGAAGACAGACAGAACTGCTCGAATTGGTACAAACCTTCATCATCGAAATGCCCTAAGTCACGAAGACCAAGCATTTCAAGAAACAGATGGCGGTTGCTCATATCTAAACTCGCCCAGTGGTGAAGCTGTGATACTTGCTCAATCGAGCCGTTGCGATACCAACTTGGAAACGAGTGACCAAAAAAGACACGGGCGCGGTCGCCTTTCATTGCCTCTTTAATCTCAGCTAATACTTCTTCTTGTGGTCGATGTGTCGCAATTGGATCTTGCTTCTTTGCGATGGCGTCTAACTGAATCAGGATTTTTTGTTGTTGCGCTTCATTGCATGAATTAAAACGCTCTGCGATTTGACTAAAAGACTGGTGAAACAGTTGTTCTTCAAAACTACTCATATCTAATTCCTCTTAACTGAAACCGGGGATAGGCGCACCGTTAGCGATAAAATCCACACCCATACTCAAAAATGGGGTTACGCCAGTTGTGCGGTTCTCTACATCTGAAATAAGCAGCACAAGGTTGCTAATACTGCTTTGTGCTTTACGAATAATGGTTTGCTTATTTGAACGGGTTAAACGGTCATTACCTGCGTGCTCTAATGCCATGCGTGACAAATCACCTGAATGCACTGCATTTTCTAAAGCACGTTTAATGAAGGTTTCTTCGCTCGCATCTTGGGGTAACTGCGCGGTCACCACACCGAGTCCAAGCAAAAGGCTATTAAGAATGGTGTAGTTGCCACTCGCCTTGGTGATCATCACAAGTTCTACGTTGGTAAGAATGTGCGGCTGCTCTGGGTTCAGCTTGTTACGCAGCATAGTGGCATTCATATCTACGGCTTTTGCCAACTTGGTCATATTCTCCGAGTTCGCAAATGCACAACACGCATCGTTAAATGCCTTTTGTTTAGAGCCACGGAATTCGCACATTGAGTCAATTTCGTTCATAGCGAATACTCAATTGAAGACAAACGGAATGAAAATAAAGCCACAACGGGCAACGCTCTTTGGTGGGAATTAAGGGAGATGCGCGCATTACGACCTACCCCAAGTTTTCCATAGTTTCACGAGTTGCCATTTCAACTAAGGCAACCATATTGATTAGCGGGGTATCTTTAGGTTTGTCTTTCTTTTTAATAGGTAAGCGACCATCTTTAACCCAATCCATGATGGTGCGCTTCGGCATTCCAGAGAACTGAGAGTATTGGTCGTACGTCATGAAAGGCGTATTTAGGACTACTTGATATGAGAGCATAGTGATATCCTGTCGGGTAATTGAAAGTACACATAAGTAGTCAGAAGTTGCAGCTCGCTGACTACGCTTTAGCAAATATTATTGATCGCTTATGCCAACAATTCAAGAAGAGTTATCCGCTTTCTCGTATTTAAGCGGAAAGGACTTTGTTCAAAGATTGATCGAAGTAACAGAATCGAAGAGTCAGAGAGTGCTTTCTGAAAAGCTAGGAGTTCCAACTTCAACTATATCTACGTGGGTAAAACGTGAATTAACACCTCATGAGATCGCAGTAAGAGCTCATTTGCATACAGGTGTTTCATTGAAGTGGCTTTTATTGGGAGAAGGTGAGGCGTTTCCGAACAGAAGTTCGCAAAAGCACGAATCAAAGAGACTGGAAACGAAATATCTATTC
>CAJXIT010000327.1 GCA_913054055.1 uncultured Thalassolituus sp. | reverse complement strand
TACGCCCTCTTCTTTTGCATTTTTTACTTCGCGTTTTGAACCAGGCATGTTCTCTTCATCACGACGATAAGCACACGTTACTTTTAACGCGTTATGACGAATGGAGGTACGCACACAGTCCATTGCTGTATCACCACCACCAACAACGTGAACAACTCTGTTTCTATAGAAGAAACCGTCACATGTTGCACAATGCCTGCTAAATCAATGGCCGCTTCAATACCCGAGTTACCCCCGCCAATAACCGCTGTTGGCTTGCCTTTAAATAAAGGGCCATCGCAGTGTGGGCAGTAAGCCACACCCTTGTTGCGGTATTCTTGTTCGCCTGGCACATTCATTTCTCTCCAGCGTGCACCAGTTGAAACAATCACACTGCGGCTAGTAAGCTCAGCACCGTTTTCTAATGTCACATGTACTAGGCCATCATGACTTTCTTCAGCGCTTAATATGTTTGAAGCTCGCTGGCCTACCATCACATCCACATCATATTCTTTCACGTGCTCTTCTAAGCTGGCCGCCAATTTAGGCCCTTGTGTGGCTTTTACTGAAATAAAGTTTTCAATGGCCATGGTGTCCATCACTTGCCCACCAAAGCGATCGGCCACAATACCCGTACGAATACCTTTTCGAGCAGCGTATATGGCTGCCGCTGCACCAGCAGGGCCACCCCCTACCACTAAAACATCGTAGGTTTCTTTGCTTGATAACGCTTTGGCTTCTTTTTCAGCATCGGCTTTAGCCGCTTCAGGGTCCAGCTGCTGAATTAATTTTTCTAAAATGTCCGCCAATGAAATGCGGCCCTGAGCAAATACTTCGCCATTCACGTACACACTGGGCACCGCCATAATATTGCGGTCAGTCACCTCTTGTTGAAATGCCGCACCATCAATCATAGTGGCTTTAATCTTAGGGTTAATGGCTGCCATCATATTAAAAGCCTGAACCACATCTGGGCAGTTTTGGCAGCTTAATGAAATAAATATTTCAGCATTAATATCTTGGTCCAAAGCGGCAATTTGCTCAATCACATCCGCTTCAATTTTCATTGGGTGGCCACCACTGTGTAACAAAGCCAACACCAAAGATGTAAATTCGTGACCCATTGGCAAGCCTGCAAAACCAATAGACGTTTGTTTAGAGGGGTTCACCACTTGCATGATCGGCTTACGTTCGCTGGCCGACTGGTCTTGAAACACGCTTACTTTATCGTTTAACGCAGCGATATCATTAGCCAACGCCAACAGCTTTTGTGCGGTATCACTGTCATCTAAACTCAGCACTAGATGAACATCGCTTTTTAAATTATCTAAGTAGGCTTTTAACTGGTTTTTCATATTTTGGTCTAACATGGTGATACCTTTTAAATTCTTTTATCAATTAAATGCAGGCAATGTGTGCCTGAGTATTTCTCTCCTAAATTGGAGGCTTGTTATGTATTGCCAGCCTGATGATGCCTGACGTGTTAATGGACGGGTTAGCAGTCAGAAACAACCGAACTGCGTAACCCATCATCTAATCAACTTAAGATTAGATTTTACCAACTAGGTCAAGAGACGGTGCTAGTGTTGCTTCACCTTCTTTCCATTTAGCTGGGCAAACTTCACCTGGGTGAGCTGCCACATACTGAGCCGCTTTCACTTTACGCATAAGGTCGTCTGCATCACGGCCAATGCCTTCGGCTGTAATTTCCATTGCTTGGATCACGCCTTCTGGATCAACCAAGAAGGTTGCGCGGTCTGCAAGGCCTTGACCTTCACGCATCACACCAAAGTTGTTAGTGATTTGACCTGTTTGGTCGCCAAGCATGTAGTAATTGATCTTGCCGATTGTGTCAGAGCTGTCATGCCATGCTTTGTGAGTGAAGTGTGTATCGGTTGATACTGAGTAAACTTCAACGCCCATTTTTTGTAGCTCGGCGTAGTTATCTGCCACGTCGCCCAGTTCAGTTGGGCAAACAAATGTGAAGTCAGCTGGGTAGAAGAAAAAGATCGCCCACTTGCCTTTTACATCTTTTTCAGAAACTTCAACAAACTGGCCTTCTTTAAACGCCGTTGCATTAAATGGTTTGATTTCAGTGTTGATCATGGTTTTTATTCCTATTGACTTAATGTTGTTACTCAATTGAATCCGTGTCCCGAATCCATGAAATGCATTGTGGGGCAAGCCTATATATTTGTTAAATGAATCATACCTATTCAATCGATAGCTTTTGACTATCAATAATAACCTAATAGACATTGGTTATGAAAATCACGCTTCTGTAAAAGAGGCAAAGGCAATGTCTTTGAAAGAATCACTGGCAAAATCCCAAAAAAGCTACAAGTCCAATGGCTTATAAGCCACGTACTATTCACATGAATAAAATAAACCCAAAAAAACTCGCGCTCAGTAAATGGACCGCCATTAGTCCTGTAAGCAGCAGGCCACATAAAGAAAAGCACTTTATAGTGAACAAGGTAACTTATGACGAAGACGGCCTTGTGACCCTTTGTGTACTTGAAGCGATCATAAACAAGCGAGAAGAGCCCATTGAATGGCAACAGCTGAGAGACAGTGAGCGATGGGCTCCAGGATGGAAATAGGGCCGATCAGCAAACCCAACGGACCTCAAATCAGAAAGCGATTTAATGGGGCCTACCCCGTTATTTTGCCGCAGCAATAACACTGGATAAATGTGGCTCTTCCCCTCTTCTAGTGGCTTCCCTGCCAAATAGCTTTTGATCTGGTAAATTACCTCTAAAGATATGGAGGTTTAAGAATGGATCAACTGGCCTTATACGATAAAATTCTGCAGCTTACAGCGCCTTGGAAGACCGAGAATGTCCATCTCGATGAAATAACTGGTCAAATTACAATCAAAGTCACATGTGCAGAATCACAACTCCCATGCCCCAAGTGTCATGCTTTATCTAAGCGCTACGATTCTCGGAAAAGGTACTGGCGCCACCTAGATACCTGCCAGTTTCAAACGATCGTTGAAGCTGATATCCCACGTATCAAATGCAAGCAACATGGCTGCTTGACCATATCTGTTCCGTGGGCTGAAGATAGCTCCAGGTACACACAAATGTTTGAAAATCACATTGTTAAATGGGCCTCAGAAACATCCATTCTTGCTTTATCAAGACAGCTGAATCTCAGCTGGAATGCTATTGATGGGATTCTAAAGCGAGCTGTTGATCGTGGACTTAAGAAACAAAAGAAAGTCTCTTGTTTGCACTTATTTGTAGATGAAACGTGCATTGCAAAGCCTCGTGAGTTTATTACTGTTTTATCAAATCAAAAAGGTCAAGTATTGGCGATAGCAGATGGTCGATCATCTGAGAGCTTACTTGAATGCTTCTCACACGTGCCTATTCAATACCTTAATAAAGTGAGATCTATCTCCATGGATTTAAGTGCAGCCTTTAAAAAGGCCGTTGAAACTAGGTTCGGGAGAAGGTCTAGCCAACTTATCGCTTATGATCACTTCCACATTGCCAAAATATTAAATGAAGCACTTAACCGTGTTCGAACAGCTGAAGTGAGATCAATGCCAAATATTGATCAGCTACACCACTACAAAACACGATTCATTTGGCTGAAGGGGAATAAAAACAGAGACTTAGATACACATGCACAGTTAAGCGATCAATCTCAGTATTTAGTGAATACGAGTACAGTTTGGTTTTTCAAAGAGCAATTCAGAGATATTTGGTATAGATCAAAACATATCAAAGTAAAAACCGTTTGGAAGAACTGGATACAACTTGCAAAAGAAACAGGCATCAAACCACTGATAAGTGCCGCAGCTACCGTTGAAAGGTGCTTGCTTGGAATCCTAAATGCGACGAAATACGGCGTATCAAACGGGAGAGCAGAGGCCATAAATAACAATATTAAAGCGCTGGGCAGGCAATCTAGGGGCTATAGAAACAAGGAAAGGTATAAAACAGCGATTCTATTTCACTTTGGAAACTTGGATATGAGGCTCTCCACCATATAAGGGGAAGAGCCATAAATGTACAGTATATTTAACTCGGAATGACCAAATCGTGCGCGTTTTTAACACCAGGAAGCTAAATGATGCGCGTTTTTACTGGCCTGCTAAAAATAAATCGTGCAGAATCAATCACTTATAAAAAACACAGTCTAAATAGCGAGAACTCGCAATTTTGACAATATCGCGCATGCGCGTTTTTCCAGAAA
>CAJXIT010000326.1 GCA_913054055.1 uncultured Thalassolituus sp. | reverse complement strand
GGCATCTAGATAGCGATACAGGGGAACTAAGAGAGGAGCCTGAATTTGTAAAAATATACATTAATGACCTATGCAACGTTAAAGGTGTCACTGGTCTACAGGCAAACATGTTTCAGTTTATGATGAAATACATGAACTCATACAATGAAGTTTCATACGGAAGAACCGCAAAAAAAAGGTTTTGTGATGAACATGGAACAAGCGTTGCGTCATTCGATAACAATATTAAACATCTAATCCTGAAAGGCTTAATAGAAAGAATAGGGAAAGGAGAGTTTCGAATAAATAAAAAATATGCGGTAAGAGTTGATTGGGACAGTGTTCAATCTATTAAGTGGGAAACAACTTACAGCAAAGATGGAAAGCAAGAAAAAGTAACAATAGAAGAAGTTTAATCGCTGACTAAGGGAATGATCCTCCCAATAGCCAGCTACCATAACCAACTAGAAGAGAGTTAATTATGACTACAGAGAATTATTCTATACAAGGGCTTAAAGATCTACTGGATGAGCTGGAAAACTTAACAACGTGCTTGATTGGGATGCCTAGAAATAGAGTTGATAAGGATGCATGGAGTAAGATGTTAGAAAACCAATTTGAGCTAGTTCAGGAAGCAACAGCGTACGCAAATATACTAACAGTAACTGAAAAGTAACAGGTTGAAATTTAATAATAAAGAGGGCGGAAGCCCTCTATTTTTTTCTCTTTTTTTTACCACCAAGCCTTGCAGATGCATTAGCAATCCGAAGTGGATCGGCAGAACTTAAGCAAGCTAACATGTATGCAGCAGAATCAAGACCAAAAAGATGCTCGAACTGTTCAGGCTTTTGTCTAACCCCCTCAGATAAAGCGTGGACAAAGAAATAAATATCCTCAGGAACACGAACAGGAATCGTTTTAATTCCCTTCTTTCGCCCTGCACCTGGACGAGCGCCACCACTACCCATAAAAACCCCATTTTGAAAAGTGTACGAGAATCAAAAGGGGCAAAATAACATTGAATTTGAAAAGTGTACAGGTTTCAAATCGTGATTTTTTGATAAGTGTACGAATTTCAATCGGCACAAAATGCCTATTTATTTGTAATCGAACACACAGTATAGATCGGGCTTGGAAGTGGTCGCGGTCAGATATGTAACTACTAATCAAGCAAACCCCAAACAAATGGCAAAGCCATATACCAAAAGGGATCTAGACCATCAATTGCCTTTAGTTAGGTTGAATTTACCCCCGTGATACAACACGGGGGTTGCTGCCCACAGCGTCGCGCTCGCTGTTCAGCTCTCACGACTCACGCGAAGCTGTGAGCAGAGTAGGAAGAGTTGTTAATTAGATGGGTTGCAGTAGCAAAAAGCCCCACTGATGTTGTGAGGCTCTGCTAGGGTGATCTTGGCAATGAAAAGGGCGGGTAAGGTGGTTTCATCGAATCAGCTACGCTGCGCTACTTATCGGGAATTCAACTACATCACACCGAGTTACTTCTGTGGTTTCCCTTATCCCTTCGGGACTATTCAACGACAGACTCAAGTCCTTTTAATGCATCGAGATAATCATTTACTGCCATTTCATTGTTGTAGAGCTTGCGCTTCAGCTTTTCATTTAGCATTCGTTCTTTCTGATATAGCTCGTGATATTTAAGTGCATCATACCCACCTTGAACTAGAGCTTTAGACATCGTAGACGTTCGCGTTAATTCTTTTAGCTTGGATAGCATTTCTTCGTGTTGGTCAGTATCTCTAATCGTAATAGCCATCATTTCCCCTCAATGCCGGTTTGTCCTGGTTTTATTATGATAGCATTTTATTCATTTCAATCCAGGCTAAACCACCGATTTGATTGCAGTGTTCCAAGGGCAAACAACTTGCCGGTTCGCTTTTTGATAGCATACATAGTTATTCTACATACTGAAAATATCAACCGACTTTTGAACATCTTCAACTCTATTACCCATCAAACCATCATTCTCCGATGCTAACGCAACTCCGCTTGATGTTGGTGGGCACGTTAAAACCCTTGATACAGATTTAGAGCGCACTTGAATCAAACAATCATCAATCAAATTGAAGCGGTAGCCGTAGCGATTTAAAACAGAAGAGCGTATATAAAAGGTGTCCACACCTTTATCTATTCTAAAGACAAAATCCGAATACTCACCAAAGCCCTTTGGATAAACCGTTCTACTTACTGACGTAAGATAGACCGCAGTTGAGCCATTGAAGACTGGAAAGGCATCAAAGAAAGGATTTACAGCATCAAAAAGACTTTCAGCAGAAGCTTGAGAATCAACATTGCTAGAATCCAACCGAACAGCACTTTTCCCACTTTCAGTAGGAACGTTTTCAGATACAGGAACGTGAGACGAATTGGGTAGAGTAGGCGAGTTGGTATCGGGAGCTGGCGCATCAACCGTTTGAACTTCACCCACATCAGAATCAGATAGTACATTAGTTAAATCCCAGAAAAATTTACCGATAGCTAAAACACCAATAAGCATGGCAAGAATGAATTTAGGTGACTTCAAGACCGAAATATCAGACTGAGTAGAGTTGAAGCCGCCCGTTCCTGTCGACTGATATAAGGCGAATACATCAATAGGAATTTTCTTATTAGTACTGCTAGCCATATCAGCTTTAGTAGAAGGTGCAGTTTTCGTAGATTTGGGAGGATGGTTATAAATACGAGGCTTACGACTTCGGAAAAAAGTATCCGTGGAACGGTGAGAATAAGCTTCACCAGCACAACCTTTTAGCCAGGTTGGGATTGCAGTGTAATCAGGTGTGAGCATAACAATATCCCATTGATATTTTCTATGTCGCATAAACGCACCATAGAAATCGAACGGGTAGAGCAGTCTGTTATTTTCATCCAATTGAGTACGTTCACAATCATCAACATCACCAACATCGAAAGAGTTAGGGTCTACGGGAAGCCAGCGTGAATAGAATAATTCGGTGAAGTCTTTAGGCAGGTAATCTACAAAGTCTGAGAATGGTTTTTGAAGAAACTTCTCACGTTTAAAACCAGCTTCTGGGCAATATAAATCCTGACATTCATCAATCACAACAAATGCGCCAAGAGGCATCCAGTTAAACCAGTTTTGCCAAAGCATTACCCCCTCAGAAGATCGAGTAAAGATCCTAATTAAACGAGCTGATTCAGGAAACTTTTCACCCAAAATTTCCTCTATAGACTCTTTAGGCTTTAAACCTTCAATATTGGTTACAACGATACGACCATCCCTTAGAGCTGGGAGAATTTCGAACCATGTAACATAAGCCGTTTTGTAAGCACCATTAGAGCCATGACGAAAGGAAACAGCCATATCACCACCCCATAATTCTTAAAACAAATGCCGTTGCAAACGCATCGACAACAATCCGAACAGCATCAACCACACCAAGCTGATAGCATGAAAATCGAAGGTCTGCAGGCAACTTATTAAAAGCCATATTTAACACCGTATAGACCTCATACTCAGAAAGAAGTAATGACGCTACGCTATAAGCCATCTTCAACATTTCAATTTTTAAATAGATATAAAGCTTAATGAACCAAAACCAAGCATAAGTAAACGCCTCTAAAATCAGGTCTGGGATTGAAGCAAAAAAGTCATAAATACTGCCAAAAACAGTGACAATATAATCCAGTGCATTGTAGAAATATTCCATAGACTTAACCTTTAGAGCGACCAGAAGAAAGTAAAATAAAACCAGCAAATAGAGTGGCAATGAACAAGATAACCGTTCGAATCATTTCAGTATTATCAGCCCCAAGAGAGCTAAAGAGATTGAAACCAACGTCAACATCCCAGCGACTTAAAGAAAAGGATGTACCATCATAAGAACCATTAGAAAATGACATTTGCCCGAGCTTTAAAGGGGAATCTTTAAGTTTGTTTTTTAGCTGTATTTCTAATTCTTCAATTTCAGTTTGTATAGTTGTTAGAGAGTTAGTGAGAACCGTACCGGATGAGAAACCATCGCCACCCGTAGGACTTGAAAATGAACCAGACTTGCCGAGAGCATCTTCAATAGCCCCTTTGATATCACCCTTAGTCAATCCTTTTTCTGAACCATCGCCAGAACCAGAGCTACCACCAGAACCAGAATCACCACCAGAACCAGAATCACCACCAGAGCCAGAATCACCACCAGAACCAGAATCACCACCAGAACCAGAATCACCACCAGAAC
>CAJXIT010000325.1 GCA_913054055.1 uncultured Thalassolituus sp. | reverse complement strand
ATCCAGCTTTGGCAGTTATCACTTAAATATAAATCCAGTTCTTTTTTCACTCGGCTTGACCAACTGTCATTGTCGATAGGGAAACAGGTTTCTACCCGTTTAAATAAATTCCTTTCCATCCAGTCGGCACTGGCACCAAATATTTTTGGGGTGCCGTCATTAGAAAAATAAAATACACGAGTATGTTCTAAAAAACGGCCAATGATACTACGCACATGAATATTTTCGCTCACGCCTTTTACACCTGGCACTAAACGACACATACCTCGTACAATGCAGTTTACTTTCACGCCTGCTTGGCTGGCTTGATATAATGCTTGAATGATTTTGGGTTCGGTTAACGAATTAACCTTAACAATAATTTCGGACTTTTTACCCGCTTGAGCAAATTCCACTTCTTTTGCGATGAGAGACATTAAGTTCTTATGCAGGGTAAATGGCGCGTGGTAAATCTTTTTAATACTTAATGCTTTACCCATTCCGGTTAACTGTTGGAAAACCTTGTGCACATCCTCAGTAATATCTTTAGATGCAGTAATCAAACTGTAATCTGTATATAAGCGCGCATTACCTGCATGATAGTTACCTGTGCCTAGATGCACATAGCGGCGTAACTTTTTATTTTCACGGCGCACAATCATCATCATTTTTGCATGGGTTTTATAGCCCACTACGCCGTATACAACCACCGCGCCTGCTTCTTGTAAACGGTTGGCTAAATGTAGGTTTTCTTCTTCGTCAAAGCGGGCACGTAACTCAATCACCACGGTGACTTCTTTGCCTTTACGTGCTGCATCCACCAATGCATCCACAATTTCAGATTTGGCCCCGGTGCGGTAAAGGGTTTGTTTAATGGCCAATACAGTTGGGTCTTGCGCGGCGGTGCGAATTAAATCCACAACCGGTGTAAAGCTTTGGAAAGGGTGCAGCAAAAGTTGATCGCTTTTACGAATGGCATCAAAGTAATCTTTATTGCCTTTTAATCCTTTTGGAATACTAGGGGTAGAGGTTTTGTAGCGTAACTCAGGGCGGTCAGCACCCACGGCCACGGCCATTAAACGGTGTACATTCACCAAACCGTTAACGCGGTATATGTCTTGTTCGGTTAGATTGAACTTAGCCAGTAGGAACTGCCATAGCTCTTCAGGACAGTTGTCGGCCACTTCTAATCGCACCGCATCACCGTAGTGGCGCGCGTGTAATTCCCCTTGTAGGGCGCTGGCTAAATCTGCCACGTCATCTTTATCAAAGGTTAAATCGGCGTTACGGGTTAGGCGGAACTGATAGCAGCCTTTTACTTTCATGCCGGGGAATAATTCGTCGGCAAATTGGTGGATCATAGAAGATAAAAATACATAGTTGTCGCCACCGTCACATAGCTCGTCGGGCAAGCGATTAATGCGGGGTAATGAGCGCGGTGCAGGTATCAGAGCCAAGCCTGTATTACGCCCAAAGGCATCTTTGCCTTCTAAATCCACAATAAAGTTTAATGACTTATTCACTAATCGTGGAAAGGGGTGGGCGGGGTCTAAACCTATGGGGCTGATGACGGGTTGAATTTGCTCATCAAAATATTCTTTTACCCATTTTTTTTGCTCAGGGGTCCAATCGCCGCGACGAATAAAACGGATGTTTTCTTTTTGCAGTTCAGGAATCAGTTTTTCATTCAGTATGGTGTACTGGCGATCAACGGTTTCTTTGGCAAGGTGGTATATTTGCTCAAGCACTTCGGCTGGTGGCACCCCGTCAGGTCCAGGGATTTCACGGCTAAAAGCCAGTTGCTTTTTAAGATCAGCGACCCTAACTTCAAAAAACTCATCTAGGTTGCTAGAAAAAATACACAAAAACATTAAGCGATTTAGCAGCGGATGCTCTTCATCCAACGCTTGTTCCAAAACACGAATATTAAACTGTAAGTGACTCAATTCGCGGTTGAAATAATATTCAGGCGATTGAAGGTCAATATCCTCGTTTAATGATTCGATGGCTTGGCTCATTATTTTCCTTAATGTTTATGTCTATGATTGGTAATAAATAGAATGATTATTTATTCAAAAGCAATGCTGCATCTTTTGCAAAATACGTCAGTATGGCGTCGGCACCTGCACGCTTAAAGCACATAAGGCTTTCTAGCATAACCGAATCTTTATCAAGCCAGCCCTTTTCAAATGCCGCCATGTGCATGGCGTATTCACCAGACACTTGGTAAACAAAAGTAGGGGCTTTAAATTCATCTTTAACGGATTTAACAATGTCTAAGTATGGCATACCCGGCTTAACCATAATCATATCGGCGCCTTCCGCTAGGTCTAAACCCACTTCGTGTAACGCTTCATTGCCATTGGCGGGATCCATTTGGTAAGTGAACTTGTTGCCTTTACCTAGGTTGCCCGCACTGCCCACTGCATCACGGAATGGACCATAGTAGGCCGATGCGTATTTAGCACTGTAAGCAAGAATACGAGTATTCACATGTTCTTGTTCTTCTAATGCTTCGCGAATGCATAAAATGCGACCATCCATCATATCGCTAGGGGCCACAATGTCGGCCCCCGCCTCGGCATGGCTTACCGCTTGTTTCACTAAGGTTTCAACCGTAATGTCATTTAATACGTAACCTTGGTCATCGATGATGCCATCTTGTCCATGGGTGGTGAACGGATCCAATGCCACATCGGTAATGATGCCCATATCTGGGCAAGCATCTTTAATGGCTTTAACCGCCCGTTGCGCAATACCATTTGGGTTGTAAGCTTCTTCGGCTAATAAGGTTTTGTGTTCAATGGGGGTAACCGGAAATAGCGCCACCGCTGGAATGCCTAAACGGCTGAGTAATTTGCACTCTTCAACGGCTAGATCAATGGATAAGCGTTCAATGCCTGGCATGGATGGAATGGCTTCGCGCTTGTTTTTGCCATCTAAAATAAACATTGGGTAGATTAAATCATTGGGCGTAAGAATGTTCTCACGCATTAGGCGACGGCTAAAGTCATCAGCACGCATTCGACGCATGCGTGAAAGTGGAAAAATACGTTGTCCGTCTGAAAAAGCCATGATTTGCTCCAAAATGAATTGCCGCTATTGTACTGCAAGGCGGACAATCCTGCTTAATATAAGTCATTAATGTTACAGTTTAGTAATGCTGTGCAAAAAAATCATCAGAATCATAGGAAAATGGCGAACCATGCTGGCGAGTGCGTGTCCTATGATGACTATTTAATCTGGAACCTGAATCTATGAAAAAACTTGTCATTATTGCGGTGTTGGCTGCTGCAATCACGGCCATTATCGCTTTTGATGCTCAGCAATACTTGCTGCCAGAGTTTTATCAAAACCTATTTGCTGAAAAGCCGCTCTTAACTGGGCTGATCTTTTTCTGTGTGTATGTCATGGTCACCGCGTTATCGATCCCGGGTGCCGCGGCGCTTACCCTGATAGGCGGCGCCATTTTTGGTTTAGGTTGGGGGTTATTACTCATCAGTTTTGCAAGCACGTTAGGGGCAACACTGGCCTTTCTTATGACTCGTTTACTGCTGAAAGACTGGGTACAAGCGAAATTTGGAGGTTATTTAAAAGGCATTAACGACGGCATTGAAAAAGATGGGCCATTTTATTTATTTACCTTAAGGCTCATTCCGGTTGTACCGTTTTTTGTGATTAATTTAGTTATGGGCTTAATGCCTATTAAGGCTTGGACGTTTTATTGGGTAAGCCAAGTGGGCATGTTGGCGGGCACCGCTGTGTTTGTAAATGCTGGGGCACAATTGGGGCAGTTAGATGATCTATCTTTAAGTGGCATTTTAACCCCAGGAATTTTGGGTAGCTTTGTATTGCTGGCGGCTTTCCCATGGATTGCACGTACGTTAATAGCCAAGGTCAAAAAGAACCGTGCTTTAAAAGGCTATAAGCGCCCTAAAACCTACGATGATAACTTATTGGTCATTGGCGCCGGAGCGGGCGGTTTAGTGAGCAGTTATATTGCCGCAGCCACAAAAGCCAAAGTCACCCTGATTGAAAAACACAAAATGGGCGGCGACTGTTTGAACACAGGTTGCGTGCCTTCAAAAGCCATCATTCACGCTGCCAGCTTAGCCCATGAAGCCAAACAAGCGGCAAGTGTGGGTGTGAACGTATCGGATATTCAGGTGAGATCGGAAGAGCGTCGTGTAGGGAAAGAGTGTAGATCTCGGTGG
>CAJXIT010000324.1 GCA_913054055.1 uncultured Thalassolituus sp. | reverse complement strand
GCCTTTTAATTTCTTCTTCCATTGATATCTTTTGGGGGCGTTTATAACGATCAACACCATGGTTCATCAAAGCATGGCAAGCATCGAGGCAAGCTTCCACCTCATCGATGCCGTATTTATGTTCGCATTCTGCTATGTAGTTTTTAGCAAACAACAAATAATCGAAAATTGAGGTGGCATCGGTCCAAGTTTTAAATAAATAGTTACCTTTAAAAAAAGAGTTATGCCCATAGCAGGCATGAGCAATCACCAATGCCTGCATAGTGATGGTGTTTTCTTCCATTAAATAGGCAATACAGGGGTCGCTATTGATCACGATTTCGTAGGCCAGGCCCATTTGTCCACGCTGATAATGGGTTTGTGTGTGTAAAAAATGTTTGCCGTAAGACCAGTGGTGATAAGAAATGGGCATGCCAACAGAGGCATAGGCGTCCATCATTTGTTCAGCGGTGATCACTTCAATTTGATTAGGGTAGGTATCTAGCCGATAGCTTTTTGCAATGCGCGCAATTTCTTTGTCATAGGTTTCTAATAGCTCAAAGGTCCATTCCGATCCTGTGGATAATGGCTCGCGTTTTTTGCTATCAACCTCTGAAGCGTCTTTCTTTTTATCTTGATTTGACTCAATCATGTCTGATTCAGGCGATCTATCGTGACTCATACCGCCTCCTTAATATTTTTACGAGAAAATAAATCTCTAAATACAGGGAAAATTTCTGAGGCGTTTGCAATTTGTTCCATAGCAAAACGGTCTCCCAGTGGGCCTTGTAACTCTTCGTAGGCACGCCATAGGGCTTGGTGAGCATTAGGTGTGATTTCTATATAAGCAAAGTACTGAGCGCTAGGCATGATGCGTTGGCTGAGTATCTGTGCGCATTGAGGGCTGTCGTCATCCCAGTTGTCACCATCACTGGCTTGCGCTCCGTAAATATTCCATTCGGCTGGGTTGTAACGTTTTTCAATGATGTCAGCCATGAGTTCAAGTGCGCTGGATACAATGGTGCCACCGGTTTCTCGGCTGTAAAAAAAGTCTTCTTCGGATACCTCTTTGGCACTGGTATGGTGACGAATGAACACCACTTCGGTTTTTTCGTAATTACGCTGTAGAAATAAATACAACAGAATGTAAAAGCGCTTGGCCATGTCTTTAATTTGTTGTGTCATGGAGCCCGATACATCCATGACGCAGAACATGACGGCTTTAGAGCTGGGCACAGGTTCTTTGATGATATTACGATACTTAATATCAAAGGTATCAATGAATGGGATCTTTTTGATTTTCTCTTCTAGCTTGGCAATTTTCTCATTTAAATCTTTTAGCTTGATAGGGTTGATCAAGTCTTCATCTTTTGATTCTTCTTCATCCAGCTCTATCTTCAGTGCTTTTAATTTTTTTCGAGAACTGGCGGATAGGGCGATGCGGCGTGCTTGCGCACTGCGCATGGACTTAACGATAGCAAGATTGTTTGCGGTGCCTGATGCGGTGTAGCCGGCTCTTCTAAATTCAACGGCATCCACATCGTGAAGTGTCTTTTTGACAAGATTGGGCAAGGCCAAATCTTCAAATACATAGTCTAAAAATTCATCCTTACTGATAAAAAAAGAAAAGTCATCATCTCCTTCTCCTTGATTACTGGCTTGGCCCTCCCCAGAGCCGCCGCCACTACCGCCACCTTTGGGGCGTAAGACTTTATCCCCTGTATTGAATTCTTTGTTACCCGGTAATACTCTTTGGCGACGCCCGCCGTCACCGTGACCAAACACAGGCTCAGCTGTATCTCGAGTAGGGATACTGATTTTTTCCCCCCGCTCCATATCTGTGATGGAGCGTTGGTTGACGGCATCGGTGACCGCTTTTTTGATATGGCTTTTATATCGACGTAAAAAACGCTGTCGATTCACCATACTCTTATTCTTACCGTTTAAGCGACGGTCAATAATGTAACTCATACACTCACTCCACCTTTACACTAGCGAGTTAAAACTGAGGCGTGATGTTCTGCTGTCACGTTTCGTGTGCTATTGAGATTTACGCACACGTAAATACCACTCAGATAGCAGTCTCACTTGTTTCTCCGTGTATCCTCGCTCCACCATGCGCTCAACAAAGTTATCGTGTTTTTTCTGATCGTCGTTTGACCCTTTTGCATTGAAGCTAATGACAGGCAATAAATCTTCGGTATTGGCAAACATTTTTTTCTCAATAACAGCGCGCATTTTTTCATAGCTTTGCCAGCTAGGATTTTTACCTGAATTATTTGCTTTGGCACGCAGTACAAAGTTGACTACTTCGTTTCGGAAGTCCTTCGGGTTGCTGATGCCTGCTGGTTTTTCAATTTTTTCTAACTCTTCATTGATGGACACTCGATCTAGAATTTCACCGGTTTCAGGGTCACGGTACTCTTGGTCTTGGATCCAGAAATCTGCATAGGTAACATAGCGATCGAAAATATTTTGGCCGTATTCACTGTAGGACTCTAAGTAGGCAGTTTGAATTTCTTTGCCTATGAACTCCACGTATTTTGGCGCCATGTATTCTTTAATGAAGTTTAAGTATTTATCTGCAATTTCTTGTTGGAATTGCTCTTGTTCGATTTGTTTTTCCAGTACATACATTAAGTGCACCGGGTTTGCTGCCACTTCACTTGGGTCAAAGTTAAAGACTTTGGATAATATTTTGAATGCAAAGCGGGTTGATAAACCATTCATGCCTTCATTCACACCGGCCGAGTCATGGTATTCCTGAATGGATTTTGCTTTCGGGTCGGTGTCTTTTAAATTTTCCCCATTATAAATGCGCATCTTACTAAAGATGCTGGAGTTTTCGGGGTCAATGAGTCGTGACAATATAGAGAATTGTGCCAGCATGTGTAATGTATCTGGGGCACAGGGTGCTTGTGCTAACGAGCTATTGGATAATAGTTTTTCATAAATGTGTACCTCTTCGCTGATTCTTAAGCAGTAAGGGACTTTTACGATATATACTCGGTCAATGAAGGCTTCATTGGTTTTATTGTTTTTAAAGGTTTGCCACTCACTTTCATTTGAGTGGGCCATTAATATCCCATCAAACGGAATGGCCCCCATGCCTTCTGTGCCGTTATAGTTGCCTTCTTGGGTGGCGGTTAATAATGGATGCAGCACCTTAATCGGTGCTTTAAACATTTCCACAAATTCCATCAAACCTTGGTTGGCTCGGCATAGTGCACCAGAAAAGCTGTAAGCGTCAGGGTCGTTTTGGCTAAAGTCTTCCAGTTGACGAATGTCTACTTTACCCACTAACGCAGAAATGTCCTGGTTGTTTTCGTCACCGGGTTCTGTTTTGGCCACAGCCACTTGATCTATGATGCTTGGATAAATTTTTACGA
The DNA here is from genome assembly GCA_913054055.1 of uncultured Thalassolituus sp. Classification (GTDB taxonomy): domain Bacteria; phylum Pseudomonadota; class Gammaproteobacteria; order Pseudomonadales; family Oceanobacteraceae; genus Bermanella. The sequence goes on along the minus strand of CAJXIT010000324.1, from coordinate 826 downwards.
CTTTAAATTTACTGATGTCGCCGCCAAATTCGTGCAAGCGTTTGGCTGCCCACGGAGACATGATGCCTTTAATGTAACGATTTGGAATGCCGTAATCTTCTTCTAATATTTTGCCATCTTCTTCAGGATTAAATAAACCTAATGGTGATTCAAAGACAGGAGAGCCTTGAATGGCATAAAAAGGAATGTGTTCCACAAGATGTTTAAGGCGTTCTGCTAATGAGGACTTACCGCCACCCACTGGGCCTAGCAAATACAGGATTTGTTTCTTTTCTTCTAAACCTTGTGCGGCGTGACGGAAATAAGAAACAATTTGCTCAACCGCTTCTTCCATACCATAAAATTCATTAAAAGCGGGATAGCGCTTGATGACTTTGTTAGAGAATATTCGGCTTAGCCGAGAGTCTGAGGCGGTGTCCACTAGTTCGGGTTCGCCAATGGCTGATAGCATACGTTCGGATGCGCTGGCATAGACACCCGGATCGTCTTTACAGAGTTGCAGATAATCTTGCAAACTCATGACTTCTTCTTGAGTGGTTTTGTAGCGATCTTGAAAATGATTAAAAATACTCATGATGTTCCACCTCAAAGCAGCCGTATTTACGACTTATAATATGTTCATGGGCCGACTCTCAAATTCATCTTATCCTTACTTTCAATTTAGACTTTTTTGAGTTCGGTGTATTCCCTTATTTTTGATTTATTTTGTGTTTTTTAAATAAGCTTTAATGCGTCAATTTTTTATTGTTTGTGGGAATATGCTGCATAGGCTGTGCCTTGTTTTAGTAAATATATAAATATTTTTAAACAAGTGTGTGAATTTTGG
>CAJXIT010000323.1 GCA_913054055.1 uncultured Thalassolituus sp. | reverse complement strand
CCCACTCAATCGTGGCAGGCGGCTTAGATGAAACATCATAAGCAACACGAGAAATATGCTCGATCTCGTTAATGATTCGGTTAGACACTTTCTCTAACAGCTCATACGGCAAGTGCGCCCAGCGCGCGGTCATAAAGTCGATGGTTTCAACCGCACGAAGAGAAACAACCCATTCGTAACGACGTTGGTCGCCTACTACGCCTACCGATTTAACCGGTAGGAATACCACAAAGGCTTGAGAAGTTTTGTGGTACCAGTCAAAGTTGTGTAGCTCTTCAATGAAGATGGCATCTGCTTCACGTAAAACGTCGGCGTATTCTTTTTTCACCTCACCAAGGATGCGCACACCAAGGCCAGGCCCTGGGAATGGGTGACGGTAAACCATGTCGTACGGCAAACCTAGCTCTAAACCGATCTTACGTACTTCGTCTTTGAACAGCTCTCTCAGCGGCTCTACAAGATCCATTTTCATGTCGTCTGGTAATCCGCCTACATTGTGGTGGGACTTGATGACGTGCGCTTTACCGGTTTTAGACGCCGCTGATTCAATTACGTCAGGGTAAATCGTACCTTGCGCTAAGAAGTCTACGTCTTTGATTTTACTGGCTTCTTCATCGAATACTTCAATGAAGGTGTTACCAATGGCTTTACGTTTTAGCTCAGGGTCAGAAACACCTTCTAAACGGCCAAGGAATAAATCGGCGCTGTCAGAGCGAATTACTTTTACGCCCATGTTTTTAGCAAACATGTCCATAACCATGTCACCTTCGTTTTTACGAAGCAGACCGTTATCAACAAATACACACGTCAGTTGATCGCCAATGGCTTTGTGTAAAAGCGCGGCTACAACAGAAGAATCCACACCACCAGATAAACCCAATAAAACTTTTTTATTGCCCACTTGCTTTTGCACGCGTTCAATTTGGTCTTGGATAATGTTGGCTGGCGTCCACAAGCCTTCACAGCCTGCGATATCTTTAATAAAGTGTTCCAACATGCGCCCCCCCTGCAAAGAGTGAGTCACTTCTGGGTGGAACTGTACGCCAAAGAAATTTTTCTCGGCGTTGTACATACCGGCAATTGGGCAGCTTTCTGTGCTGGCCATTAATTCAAAGCCTTCAGGAATTTTTACAACTTTATCGCCGTGGCTCATCCATACGTCTAAAAGCTTTTCGCCTTTTTCATTGACATGGTCGCTAATGTCTTTAAATAAAGCGCTATCGCCTTCGGCTTTTACTTGCGCGTAACCAAACTCACGAATATCAGACGCTTCAACTTTGCCGCCTAACTCTTGTGCCATGGTTTGCATGCCGTAGCAAATGCCTAAAACCGGTAAACCCATTGTGTAAACAATGTCAGCCGCCTTTGGGCCGTCTGCTTCGGTTACCGACTCTGGTCCACCGGCTAAAATAATCGCCTTAGGAGCAAACTCAACGATGTCTTCAGCAGGCATATCCCAAGAACGAATCTCAGAAAGCACACCAAGCTCACGCACACGACGGGCGATTAGCTGAGTGTATTGAGAACCGAAATCCAAAATCAGGATTTTCTGGGAATGAATATCTGTGGTCATAGTTTTACTCCGGTGACCTTGGTGTTTTTGAAACACCAAGAATTTTGGTTAACTTAAATTTAATTCTTACACTAGCGCTTGTTGTCGTCCTGACATTACGCATTACTTACATCCCTGTAAGCAAAAAAGCCTGCTGATAATCAACAGGCTGAAATTCTTTTACTGATTGATGGATTACGCTGCGCTAGCCCATCCTATTTTTTTGATGATTAGATGTTTCACCATCTAATCATTGACCATTAAGTACGGCCTATGAAATCGCGCACAGGGGTGCGACTCCTACAGCTTTTCACAATATCGGCAACCAACAACGCCAGAGTGAGTCCAGCAAGTCGTCTAACTATCCAAGTCGGTAGTTAGGGGCCTCTTTGGTAATCTGTACGTCGTGTACGTGAGACTCCTTCATGCCCGCAGAAGAAATTTTCACAAATTCAGGCTTGGTACGCATATCATCAATAGTAGCCGAGCCTGTGTAACCCATAGCCGAACGAAGTCCGCCCATCATTTGATGCACGACAGCAGCCATGGGGCCTTTAACCGCAATACGTCCTTCAATGCCTTCCGGTACTAACTTGTCGTTGCCCGCTTTACTGTCTTGGAAATAACGATCCGCAGAACCCTGACTTTGACCCATGGCGCCTAAAGAACCCATACCACGGTAGCTCTTATAGGCACGGCCTTGGAATAACTCCACTTCACCAGGTGCCTCATCCGTACCCGCCAATAATGAACCCGCCATGATGACGTATGCACCTGCAACAACCGCTTTAGCCATATCGCCAGAGAAGCGAATACCACCATCTGCGATTAATGGAATACCAGTGCCTTCAAGGGCGGCAGCCACATCAGCTACCGCGCTGATTTGTGGAACGCCCACACCAGCAACAATACGAGTGGTACAAATTGAACCCGGGCCAATACCCACTTTCACACCATCTGCGCCCGCTTCGGCCAATGCTTTAGCTGCTGCACCTGTGGCAATGTTGCCACCAATAACTTGTAATTCAGGGTAAGTTTCTTTTGCCCAGCGTACGCGATCAATTACACCCTTAGAATGGCCGTGTGCTGTATCTACGATCACCACATCCACACCCGCTTTTACCAAAGCGGTTATACGGTCAGGGGTTTCAGGGCCCGTGCCCACTGCAGCGCCTACACGTAATTGACCATCTGCATCTTTACAGGCATTTGGGTGTTCTTGTGCTTTGTTGATGTCTTTTACTGTAATCAAACCAGCCAAGCCACCCTTGCCGTTAACAACCAATAGCTTTTCAATACGATGCTCTTGTAGCTTTTGCTCAATCACATCACGGCTTTCGCCTTCTTGAACGGTGATTAAATCACCTTTAGTGGTCATCACTTCTGATACTTTCTGGTCTAGGTCATTGGCAAAACGTACATCACGTCCTGTCACAATGCCCACAAGCTCATCACCATCCACCACCGGCACACCAGAAATTTTGTTTTCTTGGGTAACGCTTAACAATTCACGAATGGTGGTCGTACTAGGAACAGTAATAGGGTCTTTCACAACACCGCTTTCATAACGCTTTACTTTGCGTACTTCTGCAGCCTGCTCATCAATGGTCATATTCTTATGAATAATGCCTAGGCCGCCTTCTTGCGCCATGGCAATGGCTAAACGCGCTTCAGTAACGGTATCCATTGCAGCACTTATAAGCGGAATATTCAGCTCAATACCACGAGTAAGTTTAGTTTTTAGGCTCACGTGATTAGGCAGCACTTCGCTGTAACCTGGAACCAATAATAGATCGTCGAACGTCAATGCGTCTTGGGCAATTCGCAACATGGAGAGACCGCCATACCTGGATAAGAATGGCGCGTAATTGTACGGCAAAATAGGGGCACTGGTAAATCAAAATCTGTTCAATATTGCATGAAATATAAGAAGAATGGCGCACTCTTAATTTTCAACGGCAAACCCCGCTACAGGTAAATCAAAATCTGCTCAATATTGAATGAAATATAAAAAGAATGGCGCCCACTTAACATTCACTACGGGGCAGATTGAATCAATATAAGGGGCTTAAAACCCGTAATTCACAGAATGATCGGCCTGAGACTTATCATACAAGGCCTGTCCTTAGGAGCCATAACGGGAGAAAAAGTCCAGTAATGCCTGACGCATTGCGGGGTCTCTAAAAGTGGCTATATGGGGGCCAGAATTATCAAGCCAATGCTTAGGTTTATTAGCATGATTGAATAGATTTAAACCCTTTTCATAGGGTATAACTTTGTCATCTGGACTGTGCATCATCAGCAATGCCGTAGGCTCAGGCCATTTAGCGATCCAGTCTTCAGGATCATATTCGCTTGTAACCAGATACGCTGGCAGTATCAAAGGCCAAGTAAACCAGTTGTTAGACATGGCATGTGCCGCTATCCCAGGGTAGGAATCAAAAGCTGCATCCAAAGCTACACCGCTGATTCGATTCGACTGATTATAACTGGCCAATGCAAATACACTTAAACTTGCCCCCATGCTTTGCCCTAATACATAAGTTGGCTCATTGGGCGTTCGTTGCAACACCCAATCCAACCCTGAATGAACATCCAAAAATACATTCGGCAACTTAGCAATACCTTGTGATTGCCCGAATTGGCGATAAC
>CAJXIT010000322.1 GCA_913054055.1 uncultured Thalassolituus sp. | reverse complement strand
AAGATAAGAGATAATACACCTGGGATGAATTTCGAGGTGGGATTGTGGAATAACCCTCATAATGAAATGTTAATGGTCATGGTTGAAAGGGGGCTAATTGGTTTGCTTACTTTGTTTTTTCTGTTTTGGGCACCGGCTTATTTTTTCTGGAAGGCTTTAAAGTGGTCTGATGAAATTAAGTGTGGTCGTGTGATTAGGTTTTACTCATTTTCTGGATTGGGGCTTTTATTAGTGTATGCGGTTGCAGGTCAGAGTGTCGCTTTATTTCAGCATGATGTATTTAATCATTTTTTCGTTTTGATGGTGATTTTATTTGCTTCTCAAATTAGGAGTCATGAGTATTGTTTGGGCGGAGGGCGAAGGGTTGTTGGTGTGGAATAGGGTAAAGAGTTTTTTAGTTAGACGGAGCGCCATCCGGGGCTGGGCGCTCACGGCTATCAAGCTTCATTAACTATCTTAAGCTAAAGCCGCCTTCAATCTCTCAATCGACTTCTGCAAATTCTCATCACTGGTGGCAAACGAAATTCGCATATGATCTGGTGTGCCAAAGGCGCTGCCCGGTACCAGTGCAACACCAGCTTCTAATAGCTTTTCGGCTAGGTCTGTATCTGTTGCACAGCCAAGTTTGGTCTGCATGCCAGAGAAGTCTGGGAATACATAGAAGGTACCATCACCCGCTAGACACTCAATACCGTCGATTTCATTTAAAGCTTTTACCATGTAATCGTGGCGTTGCTTGAATACTTTCACCATGTCTTTCACACATTCTTGGTCGCCTTCAATGGCCGCTTGAGCGGCTACTTGGGCGATAGATGTTGGGTTTGATGTGCTTTGGCTTTGGATTTTTTTCATGGCGCCGATTAGCGGCTGAGGACCAGCTGCGTAGCCAATTCTCCAACCAGTCATGCTGTAGGCTTTTGATACACCGTTTAATACGATGGTGCGTTCATATAGATCAGGGTTTACCGTTAGGATGTTGCTGAACGATTCTTCTGTCCATAGGATGTGTTCGTACATGTCATCGGTGGCGATGATTACGTTAGGGTATTTGCGCAATACTTCACCCAGTGCTGCAAATTCTGCTTTGCTGTATGCCATGCCGGATGGGTTAGACGGGCTATTAAGAACCACTAACTTAGTTTTCTCTGTTATGGCGGCATCTAACTGTTCTGCTGTGATTTTGAAACGGGCTTCTGCATTGGTTTCGATCACAACCGGTACGCCTTCGGCGATTTTCACCATATCTGGGTAGCTTACCCAGTATGGAGCAGGGATCACCACTTCGTCACCTGGGTTTAATAGCGCAAGGCTTAAGTTAAAGAAGCTTTGCTTGCCGCCGCAAGATACTAGGATCTGGTTTGCTTGGTAATCCAGACCATTGTCGTTTTTGAATTTGTTAATAATGGCGTTTTTTAACGCTGGGGTGCCGTCTACCGCGGTGTATTTGGTGAAACCATTGCTAATAGCATCAATCGCCGCATCTTTAATATGTTGCGGTGTATCGAAGTCAGGCTCTCCGGCCCCTAGGCCTATGATGTCTTGACCCGCAGCGCGAAGTTCGGCGGCACGGTTAGTAACGGCTAGGGTAGGTGAGGGTTTAATGCTTTGAACTCGTGTAGAAAGTTGCAGGTTCAAGGCGGTCTCCTCGGTGTAATGACACTTGTAAGTATATGATTCAATGGTAAATCCACCCGGATTTACGGGCGGTATTCTATATTAATTATGGCCTGAATGCACCAAGGGAATTAACACAGGGTTTTCCCGGATGGCGCTTCGCTCTATCCGGGCTACTTTGGGGGGGATTATGAGTGGGTTATCGTCTGTAGCCAGTCTCCAACAGGTGTCTGATAAATTATCATAGCTGGCAAGTACTTCGACGGACGGCCGTTCCGGGTTGCTCAGTGCGAATGGGGTTCGTATCATATATTAATCAAAAATTCGTAGCCCGTATAAAGGGCATTGTCATCCGGGAAATCCCATTGCCCAATTTCAGTCAAAATCGTACACTGATTCGTTAATCTTTGATTCAAAGCGTATTGCGAACACATGTATTCAAAAGCCTTTAAAATCCACAGTAAATATAAGCCTGCCGGCGACCAACCCAAAGCCATTGATGAGCTGGTGGATGGCATTGATTCAGGTTTAGCCAGGCAAACCTTATTAGGTGTGACAGGGTCGGGTAAAACCTTCACCATGGCCAATGTGATCGAGCGTTGTCAGCGTCCGGCGATTATTTTGGCCCATAACAAAACCTTGGCGGCTCAGTTATACGGGGAATTTAAAGAGTTCTTTCCTGAAAACTCGGTTGAGTATTTTGTTTCTTATTACGATTACTACCAGCCAGAAGCGTATGTACCTTCTAGCGATACATTCATTGAAAAAGATGCATCGGTGAACGAGCATATAGAGCAAATGCGTTTGTCGGCCACTAAATCATTATTGGAGCGCCGTGATTGCATTATTGTTGCGACGGTTTCATCCATTTATGGTTTAGGTGATCCTAAATCTTATTTGAAAATGGTGCTGCATATCGATCGCGGCGACATGATTGATCAACGCAAAATGCTGCGCCGTTTGGCTGAGCTGCAATACACCCGAAATGATGTGGATTTCCACCGAGCTACCTATCGAGTACGGGGGGATGTGATTGATATATTTCCGGCGGAATCTGAACGTGAAGCGGTAAGGGTGGAGTTATTTGATGAAGAGGTGGAACAGATCAGCATTTTTGATCCGCTCACTGGCGAAGTTTTACAAAAAGTCCCGCGTATCACTATTTTCCCTAAATCTCACTATGTGACCCCAAGAGAAACCTTGGTGGACATGATCGAAGAAGTAAAAACTGAGCTGAAACCAAGACTGGAGCAGCTAAGAGAAAACAATAAATTAGTTGAGGCTCAGCGCCTAGAGCAGCGTACTACTTACGATTTAGAAATGATTCAGCAGTTGGGTTACTGCAATGGTATCGAAAACTATTCTCGATATTTATCAGGCAAAAATTCTGGTGAGGCACCACCTACCTTGTTTGATTATTTGCCTGATGATGCCTTGATGTTTGTGGATGAAAGCCATGTGACCATTCCGCAATTTGGTGCCATGTATAAAGGGGATCGATCAAGAAAAGAAACCCTTGTAGAATTCGGCTTTCGATTGCCTTCTGCTTTAGATAACCGCCCTATGAAATTTGAAGAGTGGGAAGCAATTTATCCGCAAGCGGTGTTTGTTTCGGCAACTCCAAGTAAATATGAAGCGGCCCATCAAGATGCGGTGGTAGAGCAGCTCGTTCGACCTACCGGCTTATTGGATCCCATTATCGAAATCCGTCCCGCCACCACACAGGTGGATGATGTGCTGGGTGAAATTCGTCGCCGTACCCAAGTGGGGGAGCGAATTTTGATCACCGTATTGACCAAGCGCATGGCTGAAGATTTAACTGACTACCTAATGGAGCACGATGTACGCGTGCGCTATTTGCACAGTGATATCGATACGGTAGAGCGTATTGAAATCATTCGAGACTTACGTCTGGGAGAGTTTGATGTGCTGGTGGGTATTAACTTATTGCGTGAAGGTTTAGATATTCCTGAAGTTTCACTGGTTGCCATTTTTGATGCGGATAAAGAAGGTTTTTTACGTTCAGATAAATCACTCATACAGACCATAGGCCGAGCAGCACGTAATGCGGAAGGCAAGGCCATTTTGTATGCCGAAAAAGTAACGGACTCCATGAAACGCGCGATTGGTGAAACCGAGCGCCGTCGTGAAAACCAAATCGAGTTTAATAAAAAGCATGGCATCACACCTAAAACAGTCCTTAAAAGTGTTGAGGATATTTTGGAAGGGGCGGTGACACCGGGTAAAAAAATCGGTGGTAAAAAATCTCGCTCTAATAAAGTGGCTGAAGACGGATTTGAATATGAGGTGGATATCAAGCATATGAGTACAGGAGATCTTAATAAACGCATCTCCATGGTAGAGGATTCAATGTTTGCCGCTGCAAAAGATTTGGATTTTGAAAAGGCCGCGCGATTAAGGGATGAATTGCATGAGTTGAAAGAGCAGTTGATTCGGAATAGTTGATTCGGAATAGTTGATTTTTTTGGGGGCAGCAGGCTGTTTCTTATAGTGTGGAGATAATTTAATTTTTGGGGTCGCCAGCAGGCCACCTCCTACAGGTGATTTTAATTTTTTCGGGTTGTCAGCCGGTGTTGAAGTAG
>CAJXIT010000321.1 GCA_913054055.1 uncultured Thalassolituus sp. | reverse complement strand
CGGTTTTTTTGTCTGTCATTAAACTTTTAATGGGCTCTATCTAGTTTAATGTCACTTGTAAGATACTGCGGCGTAATTCGGCATTGAGCAATATCTTGGCATCGTTGGCGATATTCTCAATTCGATCAGAGAATAAGATATTGCCTTCTTCGTTCAGTGTTAGTACGTCGCGGTCTAATAATTCTTCAATCAAGTTTCTAAATAGGGCTTTGTCAAAGAACTCTGGTGCATTTAAACCATGCAAAATTGAAATTCGCTGTGCCATTAGCGAGCAGTTCTTCACCATATCTTGCTGGTTTAATGTGCCTGAGCCAGAGCGCTGAAGAAGCGCAATAGCAATGTAGTAACGTTCTAAAATTTGAATCACTTGCTCTGATAACACAGATAAAATAATAAAATTATTAGAGCTAACAGACGGTCTAACCAATTCATCCCCTTCTTGGGTTAGGTAGCCTTTTTCAATGCACAGGTCTAACCATTGATCGATCACCGGTTGGATCTCATCTTCATTCCAATGTAAAAACAATTCAGCTTTTAAATACGGATAAATGGTTGTAGCAAAGCGCACCACATCATCACGGCGCATTTTCACGTTATTAATGAATAAGCAGGCCAGCATAGATGGAATCGCAAACAAGTGAATCACGTTGTTGCGGTAATAAGTCAGCATGACAGCTTGAGCTTCATCCACACGAATAATGTCCCCCAGAGGGTGATTCATGCGCTCAATCGCCTGCATGGACTCAGCGTATTGAATCCAGTCGTCACCGTCTCCGTCTGGCAAACATGTTAAGTGGCTATATGGCATGTCATGGGCCAAATCTCGGTATAAGTTTAAAGTTTGTGCCAATACCTTGGTATCCATGGATTGTTTTGGCGTTGCTAATAAGGCCAGAGATACCATATTAATTGGATTTAATGCTGCGGCTTTATTGATTTGGGTAACTACTTCAATCGCTAGGTTGTTGACTGCTGGCTTGACCCACTCAGGGCGGAAGTCAGGGCCGTGGTCTTGGTTTTTCCAACCTGGGTTTTGACCTTCCAAGTAGTTATCTAAATCAATCGGGTCACCAAAGGTTAAGAATACTTTACCAAAGTTCTTTTTCAGGTCTTTTAGGGTTTTGAAGATACCTAACAACGATTCTTTTTTCTTGGTTTTACCACGTAGCTCGCCTATATAGGTGCCACCTTCAAAGACTTTTTCATAGCCGATGTAAACCGGCATAAATACGATAGGTTTATTACTATCACGTAAGAAGCTGCGCACAGTCATGGCCAGCATACCGGCTTTCGGTTTTAGTGTACGGCCAGTTCGAGAGCGGCCACCTTCTACAAAATACTCAGTACTGTAACCCGATGTGAAAATAGCATGTAGGTATTCATCAAATACCGCACTGTAAAGCGGGTTATCTTTGAACGTTCGGCGCATGAAAAAAGCACCGCCACGGCGAAGAATTGGACCTGCTACTGGCAAGTTTAAGTTAATACCCGCAGCAATTTGCGGTGGCACGATGCCGTTTTTAAATAAGATATAAGACAGCAGTAGGTAATCTATGTGACTGCGATGGCAAGGTACATAAATGATTTCGTTGTCTTTATAGATGTTTTGAAGCGCTTGAAGGTTTTGAACCTTAACCCCGTTGTATAACTTATTCCAAACCCATGTTAATAAGATATCTAGCATACGAATGGTGCTGTGGCTTTGGTTAGAGGCAATTTCATCGCCGTATTTTATGGCTTTGGCCGTGGCTTTTTCTTTGCTAATACCTTTCTCAGCCATTTCAGCTTCGATAGCGGCCATCACCATAGGTTTGCGCACTAGGCGATGCACCATGGTACGACGGTGACTTAAATCTGGCCCAATGACGGCTGTACGGGTATGACGGAAGTGAACACGAATCAGTCGGCCTAGTTTACGAATGATACGAGAAGCTTCCATATCTGGATTTTCTTGCACCATGTTTTGAATGGAAACCGGTTTGCTCACATGCACAAACGTGTTGCGACCATTTAATAGAATGCTCACTAGACGGCGAAACGGCCCAGGAATCGACCAAGCATCCCCTAACCAAATCTTTAATAGGCTTTTCTCTTTTTTCGGCTCGCGGCCCCAAAATACATTAACAGGCACCACTTGAATGTCTTGTTCTAGGTTTTCTTGGCTGATTTTTACAATATTGGGAACTGACTTATGCAAATACGGTAAGGCACGACGTTTGAACCAGCCCCCTTCTGGTTTAGAAAGGAAAACAATTCGGTTTGGGAACACCACACCATCCACTTCAACAGGCTCTAAGGCATGGGGTAAATTGTGGCGTTTAGTTACCTGACCTAACACTAGGCTTGCTGCGTATGAGCGCAAAGGTAACGCGTAAAAAATAACTTTATCTGAATCCAATCCATTTTCAGTGGCATCTTCAATGCCTACCACATCAGATTTCACCCAAATATTGAGCATGCGGCTGAAAAAGCCATTAAATAATCGAATTAAAGGGCGCAAAATATCTACCTTAACTAAAAACCATGATAAAAATGTATAACTTGAGACGTATTACTATCCATTAAAAATAGCTGGAATTAACCAAGCTGACGAATTGTAGCAGGTATTAAAGCGAAACCAATGTCCTAACTGCTCAAAACCGCTTGCAGATCATGGAAATAGCGGGTGTCTATTGTAATCGTGATGAGTGTCGCTATATTGTGCAAAAAATTTAAAAACATCGTCGCAAATTAAGCATACGTTTAACGTCAAAAAGCTTAATAAATTAGGAAACTTGAAAGCCAACACTCAGTCCATACATAGACTGAGGGCCTTAGTTCCTAGACAAATGCATAAAAAATAATAATCGAGGGAATATAAAATGATACAAGTGGAAAATCTCACTAAGCAGTTTGATGATTTTACCGCCGTAGATAACCTGAGTTTTACTGTAAAACCGGGTGAAGTGTTGGGATTTCTTGGCCCAAATGGCGCGGGTAAATCCACCACCATGAAAATGATCACGGGCTTTATTGAGCCAAGTGCCGGTAACGTCTCTATCTTTGGACAGTCAATTAGCGAGCAACCATTATTGGCTCAGCAACAAATGGGGTACTTACCTGAAGGCGCGCCGGCTTATGGTGAAATGACGGTGATTGCCTTTTTGAATTTCATTGCAGATGTTCGTGGATTAAAAAATGAGCAGAAACAAGTCCGTTTAGATACGGTCATTGAACAGGTTCAGTTAGCGTCTGTATTGAATAAAACCATTGATACTCTATCAAAGGGCTTTGCTCGCCGAGTGGGCTTAGCACAAGCAATTATTCACAACCCTCAAATCTTAATATTGGATGAGCCCACTGATGGTTTAGACCCTAATCAAAAACATCAGGTTCGAGAGCTCATTAAAGGCCTTGCACAAGATAAAATTGTAATTATCTCAACTCATATATTAGAAGAAGTGAGTGCCGTCTGTACTCGTGCCTTAATCATAAACCAAGGCCGCTTATTATTAGATGGCAAACCGGATGAGTTAGAACAGCAAAGCCGTCATCATAATGCCATATGTCTGCAATTAGCCAACGATGAAACGCAAGTTGAAGCCAGTCTGCAAACTTTGCAAGCAATTGATACTGTAGAAGCCTTGGGCGATCGCACCTATATGATTTTCCCTGTAGAAGGAAAAATGATTTTGCCAGAAATTGTACGCTTTTTAGATAATAAGAATTGGGAAGCGGAAAACCTGCATTTAGAAAAAGGCCGTTTAGAAGATGTGTTTAGACACGTTACCAAACAAGCCCCTGTGTTAGAGCAAGGAAAGTAGGAGAGCATGATGAACTTAAATATGATTCGGATTGTCATGAAACGTCAGTTGCATAGTTACTTTGCTACGCCAATCGCTTATGTTTTTATTTTGATGTTTCTAGTTTTGGCAGGTGTATTTACATTTTACCTAGGTCACTTCTTTGAAAAATCTCAGGCAGATTTATCGGCCTTTTTTAACTTTCACCCTTGGTTATATCTATTCTTTATGCCCGCCATTGCCATGGGCCTGTGGGCACCAGAAAGACAACTAGGCACCATTGAATTGTTAATGACCCTACCCATTGGTTCGGTGAATGCGCTTGTGGGTAAATTTTTAGCCGCTTGGTTATTTGCTGGTATTGCCTTGCTGCTTACTTTTCCTATTTGGATCACTGTGGCGTATTTAGGTGATCCCGATAACGGTGTGATTTTGGCCGGATATTTAGCC
>CAJXIT010000320.1 GCA_913054055.1 uncultured Thalassolituus sp. | reverse complement strand
AACTACCTTATTGCAACAAGAAAAGCTGGCCAGCTTAGGTGGTGTAGTGGCGGGTGTGGCACATGAGATTAATACGCCATTAGGCATTGCGAAAACTGGGCACAGTTTCCATCAAACTATACTGACTAGCATTCAACAACAGTTTAATGATAAAACATTAACCGCCTCCAATATGAATAACTACATTGAAAAAGCAGTGGAGGTGACTCAAGCAGTGTCTGATAACTTAGAGCGGGCCATTGACCTGGTTCAAAACTTTAAACATGCCGCTGTAGATCGTATTGACGATACTAAGCGGATGCTGAATGTGCATGATGTGATAGAGCGCATATCACAATCAATGAAAGCCGAATTTTTACGAAATCGTGTTCAGTTTAAACTGGATGTGGATGAAAGCATTCAGCTTGATTCCTATGCTAGTGATTTATCCCAAGTAATGAGTAATGTATTTATGAATGCCTGTATCCATGCGTTTGACGGAATTGAAAACCCTGAATTGCATGTTACTGCAACGTTGCAGGGAAAAAATCTCATGATCGATGTAATGGATAATGGTGTGGGGATAAATGAAGATATTAGAGAAACGATTTTTGAACCGTTTGTAACCACTAAACGTAATCAGGGCAGTACAGGTTTGGGAATGAATATCGTATTTAATGTGGTCACAGGTAAACTTAATGGCACCATTGAGTTATTACCCGCAGACGCTGGGCAAGGGAGCACGTGGCGCATAACCCTGCCTATGAAAGTGAATTAAGTATCCACTTCGCAATAATTTAACCAGCGTTGAATGCCGGCACTTTTATGTTTCTTTTTATGCAAAATAAAATACAAAGTACGCTTAAAATCTCGACTAGGCATATCTAACTCCACAAGGTCCCCGCGTTTAAACGCATCTTCTAATGTGATTCGAGATAAACATCCTAAACCAAGGTCACTGCTAACAGCTCGTTTAATGGCCTCGGTATGTTGTAATTCTAGAGCAATGTTAATTTGTGGCAATATACCGTACATGGCGCGATCAAAAGCTTGTCGAGTACCTGAACCGGCTTCTCTTAATACCCATTGATGATTTAATAAATCAGCATCACAAAGGGATGCTTTTTCAGCTAGAGGGTGATTAGGAGAACAAAAAATACAGAGGTCGTCATTGCGCCATGGAATGATGTCTAGCTCGGGGTGTTGAATCTCCCCTTCGATCATGCCTAGGTCGATGTCGTAATTTAAAACCTCTTTCATTACGGTTTCTGTATTGGCAACGCTTAAGTTAACTTCAGCATCAGGAAAATCTTTTCTTAATTTGCTTAATACGTTAACGGCTAAATAATTGCCCACGGTTAAGGTTGCCCCCACTTTTATCGCCCCTGCTTCTTTGTGTTGCATCAGCGCTTGTTCAACTTCTTTAGCTTGCTCTAATAATGATTCTGCCCGTGAGCGTATGAGGCGACCTTGTTCATTAAGTTGCAAGCGTTTTCCAACGCGATCAAACAAAAGGATATCGAATTGTTGCTCAAGTTCTTTCAACGCACTGCTAGCTGCACTTTGACTCATGGCTAAACTGTTAGCCGCTTTAGAAATATTTTGAAAGTGTGCCGTGGCTAGAAAAACTTCCAGTTGGCGTAAGCTAAATCTCATGATATTGCCTTGGCAGGTTCGTGCTTAATAAGTTCTAAGCTTTCTTCAGCAAAGCCTGTACCCGCTTCAACATAATAGTTGAATACGCTATCCACACCAAACTCTTGAAGCTGCTCGCGTTCATCTTCATAGCGTGCGATTGCGGCGATGTGGCCTTTGTAATTACTAAGTTGTAATTGGGTGGTGATATCGCGAATATCCGAGACAGAAGGCATGGCCAGCATCACAAGTTTGATGTGCCACAGCTCACGAGTCTCCCAAAAGTCTGCATCCTCAGCGTCTCCTAAAATCACATGACGGCCTTCACCTTGATGGCGCCTAACTTTATCGATATCGGATTCCAGTCCCCAAACTTTATCCCCCACTTCTTTATGCAATACATCATAAGAAGATCGGCCAACTCGACCCATGCCGATGACAAGAATCTCTGCTTTTTTAAGTTGCTCTTGGTATGCCGGTGTGGGTTGCTTACGTTCAAAAAATTTCACCCAAGAACGCATATAAGCGTAAACAGTGTGGGCATGTTCATAAAAAATGCTGGTGAAAATAAATGAAATGCTAACCCCTAAGGCTATGATGACCAACCACTCTTTTTGCAGCCAGCCATTGCTGACACATAAGGCAGCGACGATTAAACCGAATTCACTGTAGTTGGCTAAAATCATCGATCCCAAAAACATACTTCGGCCCGGAACCCGTAAAGCTGCGAATATATGGAACAGCATGACTCCCTTGATGATTAGGATAAAACTGATGCCAATTAAAGGGGGAATCATTTCTAAAGTTGGTAGGGCAGTAAAGCCAATACTTAAAAAGAACCCAATCAGAAAAATATCTTTAAACGCCAGTAAGGATTTTGATAGCTCGGCGGCTTTATTGTGTTGACTGAGCAATAATCCAAATACAAGCGCGCCTAAGTCGCCCTTTAAGTTCACAAGATAAAACAACTCGTAGCCACCTAAAGCAAGGAAAAATCCTAATAACGGGAGCAGCTCACCGTGACCGGCTTTCACCATGAACATGCCAAGAATGTGGCGAGCAGGCCAAAGCAGCACTAAAGCTAAGGCGTAAATACTGGGTGTTTGGCCTGTGGCCAATACTAAAAAGATCACGGCCACAATATCCTGCATGACCAACACCCCCACAGCTAATTTGCCGTGTCGTGTTTTTATCTCACCTTTTTCTTCTAATAACTTCACCACACATACTGTGCTAGAAAAGCTTAGGGCAAAAGCGATTAGCATGATGGCGGGCCAATCTAATCCCTCTAAGTAACTTAACCCCATATAGCTTAATAGCTTGATTAGGCCGGTGCCCACCACAACCCAGGTGAGCATGTGGATACTTGTTCCGGCCCATACACTGGGTTTAAGTAGTGTATTGAAGTTAATCTTCAATCCAATGGTGAAGAGCATCAAGGTGATGCCTAAATTGGCAAGGGATTCTAGATTGGCATGGGGCTCCACACCAAACGAATGCAGCCCAAACCCTGCAGCCAAATAGCCTATCAGTGGGGGCAAGTTAATTTGCTTGGCTAAAAAACCACAAGCAAATGCAATAAGAATCCAAAGAAAGTCCATAAAATCACTATTTTATTGATATCAGTTCAGTGTAGTTGAACACATAACCCTTAAAATAAGGGAGAAGGTAAAAATTACTTATTTGTAAAATAGATAGATTATAGATGAATTATCAGTTTTGCAAATAAAAGCGTCAGGTCTATTGTAATTGGCAGTGACTAATTATTGAGGATTTGACATGAAAGGCTTTAACACTGAAACCGTTACCAGCGTTCATCATTGGAATGAAAGCTTATTCAGCTTTAAGGTGACACGTGATGCGGGTCTAAAGTTTAAGAACGGCCATTTTATAATGATTGGCTTAAAGGTGGAAGATAAGCCATTAATGCGTGCATATAGCATAGCCAGTGCAAACTACGAAGACGAAATGGAGTTCTTTTCCATTAAAGTACAAGACGGCCCCCTTACCAGTCGCTTGCAAAAAATTCAGCCTGGAGACGAAATCCTAATCAGTAAAAAACCAACTGGTACATTATTGGTAGATGATTTGCTGCCCGGTAAAAACCTATATCTGTTGAGTACAGGCACAGGTTTGGCGCCTTTTTTAAGTATCATCCGAGATCCTTATACGTATGAAAAATACGATAAAGTGATTTTAACGCACGGGGTGCGCTATAAAGATGAATTGGCCTACCAAGACTTAATTCAGCAGCATTTGCCACATGACGAATACTTGGGTGAATTAGTGAAGGAAAAATTAATCTATTATCCCACAGTAACCCGTGAAGATTACGATAACACCGGTCGTTTAACCACTCTATTGGAATCAGGAAAGCTGCATCAAGACCTAGGATTGGATAAACCGAACAAAGATGATGATCGCTTTATGTTGTGTGGTAGTCCGAGCATGCTCAAAGATTTCACTCAAATTTTAGATGAACAGGGGTTTACTGAAACACGGCAAGGTGAGTTGGCTGAGTATGTAATTGAACGTGCTTTTGTTGAATAAAAAATAATAACAGTCGTTACGACCAGGTTCTCTGGTCGTTATTCTTTTTGTAAACACTCGTTTATGTGATG
>CAJXIT010000319.1 GCA_913054055.1 uncultured Thalassolituus sp. | reverse complement strand
TTCCGTGGGGCCGATATTTTTACTTATATACAAGCCAAAAATGAAGCCACTGCCAGTTACAGCCTGGATACCAACTATCGCTCAACCGCCCCAATGGTGAACGGGGTGAATACCTTGTTTAGCCAACACGACTCTCCGTTTATTTATGATCAGGATATTCCATTTATAAAAGTGGCAGCCAAAGATGATGCTGAACGTTTATTTTTGGCAGATAAAGAAGAGAAAGCCATTACTTGGCAATACTTAAATATTGATCAAAAAGAATTTACAAAAAAAGAAGAGGTGACAGAAAGCTTTGCCCAGTCTTGTGCTGAGCAAGTATCTGTGTTGCTTAATCATAATGATGCGAATTTAGTTGACGGGAATGGAAGCCGACCCGTACAAGCTAAAGATATGGCAGTATTGGTGCGCAGTGGTTCACAAGCCAAGGTAGTGCGTGATGCTTTGAATCAGCGTGGCATTGGCTGTGTTTATGTGGGGCAGGATAATGTTTTTGAATCCTCTGAGGCTCAAGCATTATTAATGTTGCTGCAAGCGGTTCATGCATTAAGTGAACGGAAATTTCGTAATGCCATTGCTCACCCTGTTTGGCAGTTATCATTAGCGGAGCTGTCATATTGCCTGCTAGATGAAAATCAGTGGGAGGACCAGTTAGAGCAGTTGTATCAAGCTCACGAAGTCTGGATGAAGCAGGGGGTGATGCCCATGGTCATGAATTGGTTGCATCAACGAAAATTACCCCAAGCTTGGTTAGCGCTAGAAAACGGTGAGCGCTTATTAACGAATATGATGCACCTTGCAGAGCTGCTTCAAGAAACCAGCAGTGAAGTGCAGGGTATGCAAGGGTTGCTTACATGGTTTGATCAACAAGTCACAGGTTCAATATTGGGAGACGGAGAGCAAAAGCAGTTACGCTTAGAAAGCGATGCCAACTTAATTCAGATTGTCACCATCCATAAATCAAAAGGTTTAGAGTACCCAATTGTCTTTTTGCCTTATTGTTGGAGTGGCACAGAGTCAAAAGATGAAGTGTTTTATGAGCAAACCCGTCAGCAGTTATTATGTGATTTGACGGATGATTATAAAGCGCAACGGATTCAAGAGGGCTTGGCTGAAGAATTGCGATTGCTATATGTGGGCTTAACCCGTGCTGCTACAAAATGCTATTTGTCCATGCCATCTATCAGTAGCAACTCAAAAGCGTCTCGATTGAATAAATCGATCATGGACAGCCCGTTGAAATATGTATTATTTGCCCATGCCGATAAAGGATCATTAGGGAATGTTTGGGAGCATCTATCTGGATTTGATGAATCCAGTTTTGCATTAGAACCGTTAGCGGAAACCGTGACGCCACAGATTGAAAATAAGCAGCGGGTGAATTTAGAGGCCAAGCCCTATACAGGTCACATTAAAAGGGATTGGTACTTATCCAGTTTCTCTTCACTGGTGCGTCATCACCATGCTCCCCATACAGCACGCTTTAATTTGGATGATGAAACGGACGTTAACATTGAAAAGCCTCTGCCCACGCAAACTTCTGTAGAAAATGGATTCACTTTTCCAAGAGGGGCCCATGCCGGAAACTTTTTACACACTCTGTTAGAAGAAGTGGATTTCACCTGTTTGCCTGACGATATTGATTGTTTGATTTTGGATTTGTTAGTGCGCTTTGGTAATGAAGAGAAATGGCTACCAGTCGTAAAACAATGGCTGGATGTGATTTTAGAATCCCCTTTGCAGCATGCTGGTTTAAGTTTAAATAAATTAACAGATGAGCTTAAACAAGTAGAGATGGAGTTTTATTTCCCAATTTCTAGATTATCCTCACGGGAATTTAATGGCTTATTAAATCAATATTCGGTATTGAATTGCCCTGTTACGGATGTGGAATTCCAAACCATAAAAGGCATGATGAAAGGCTTTATTGATTTAACCTTTTGCTGGCAAGGGCAGTATTTTATTTTAGATTATAAGTCTAATCATTTAGGGGATGATGTGAGCTGTTATGACGATGATCAATTGCATCAAGCCATGGCTGATCATAGATATGATGTACAACTTGTTTTATATACATTGGCTTTGCATCGGTTATTAAAGTTACGTATAGCAAACTATGATTACGATCAGCACATTGGCGGTGGCTATTATTTATTTTTGCGTGGCCTAAATATGAATGATCATAGAGGGCAGTTTTTCCATAAGCCCGATGCAATGTTAATTGATGCTTTAGATCAATTGATTTCGGCAGAACCATCAGCGGTTGATAAAGATAATCAAATGGAGTTTTCAGTATGAAAATGGAAACCCTATTATCTCGCTTAGATGAACATCATATTCGTCAAATTGATGTGCAGTTTGCATCGTTTTTATTATCTTTGCAGCCTGATCATTCAGAGATTGAAGTGGCGGCGTATTTAGTCAGTTATGAATTAGGTAAGGGCAATGTCTGTTTGGATTTTTCTTTGTCTCATGAGT
Source organism: uncultured Thalassolituus sp. (assembly GCA_913054055.1). GTDB lineage: Bacteria > Pseudomonadota > Gammaproteobacteria > Pseudomonadales > Oceanobacteraceae > Bermanella. The sequence goes on along the minus strand of CAJXIT010000319.1, from coordinate 1,778 downwards.
ATGTGACGGAACAAGAGTTACAAGCTCTATTTCAAGCAATTAAAGCTTCTCATTTGGTTCATGTTATCAGTGATGAAAACACAGCTGAGACCAAATCATCAGGCATCAAGCCTTTAGTACTGCAAGGCAATTGTTTATACATGCAGCGCTATTTTGAATATGAGCAAGCTTTAAATGTGAATATTCAAGCCCGGTTACAGACCATGCCTTGGCAAGTGTCAGATATGGGCGAGATAGTGCAGAAATTGTTTGCCGTTTCTTCAAATGACACTGAAATTAATTGGCAAGCGGTGGCGACATGTATTGCTGCTCAGAATAAATTTAGTGTGATCAGCGGTGGTCCGGGTACAGGTAAAACCACCACGGTTATTCGTTTGTTGGCTTTGATTGTTCAACTGTATGCTTCTGAGTATCAACGGCACCCCATTATTAAGTTGGCAGCCCCTACCGGTAAAGCCGCCATGCGCTTAACGGAATCCATTGTAGGGGCTAAGCAAGATTTAGCCGTGGCAGCGGAAATTAAAGATGTGATTCCACAGCAAGCAGAAACCTTGCACAGGTTGCTGCAGCGCAATGCTAATGGGGAGTTTCGGTTTAATCAGAATAATCCATTGCATCTTGATGTATTGATTGTGGATGAAGCGTCCATGGTGGACTTGCCATTAATGGCGAAATTGGTGCAAGCCATGCCTGCCCATGGACAGATAATTTTGTTGGGGGATAAAGATCAATTAGCCTCGGTAGAAGCAGGCAGTGTTTTGGCCGACATCTGCGATAATGAAATTCAACATGGTTATTCACACAACTTGATCAAGAACCTAACTCCCATATTGGGAGGGGATTTTTCTGATCACAAGGAAGCATCAGGGGCCGAGATTCGCGATTTTATTTGCCACTTAAAACACAGTTATCGTTTTCATGAAAATAGCGGTATTGGCCATTTAGCCAGAGCGGCTAATGCTGGAGATTATGGGCAATGGCAAAAAGTGCTAACGGCTCAGTATTCCGATTTAAATATAAGCGGTTTATCAGATACGCAGTACCAGTCTTTTATTCATCAGGCTGCCGCTGAGGTGATTGAACGTATTTCAGCTTTGGACCCTGAAGGGTTAACGGATCAACAAGTAATCGAAACACACAAGGCTTATGGCTGTTATCAAATTTTGTGCGCATTAAAAGAAGGGCCGTTAGGGGTCGCTGGGGTGAATCTAGAAATTGAAAAGCGCCTAAAATGGAATGGCCTAATGACTGAAGAATCTAAATGGTACATAGGTCGCCCCATCATCGTTTTGGAAAACGATTACGGTTTGAATTTATACAATGGTGATATAGGGGTGTTGCTGCCTCAGAAAACCGACGATGGACAGGTTAAACTAAAAGCGACATTTATAGGCGCTGATAATAAAGTGCGCTGGATTCAGCCTTCGCGCTTGCCGAAGCATGACACGGTTTATGCCATGACTGTACATAAGAGCCAAGGTTCTGAATTTGATCATTGTGCTTTTATTCTGCCAGATTACCCTGCCCCAGTATTAACGAAAGAGTTAATCTACACTGGCATTACTCGGGCCAAAAATACACTAACCTTGTTATGTCATGACGGCATTTTGAAAACGGCTTTAAATAAAAAAGTACAAAGGGCCAGTGGTTTAGGCAATTTGCTTTGGCATCATGATGCAGGTGAGGCTGATAGGGTCCAAAGTGGTGACAGTGAAGCTGTGGATCAAGGCAATGAAAATGCACGGGATTCACTTGTTGATTCAACAAAAGAAAATAAT
>CAJXIT010000318.1 GCA_913054055.1 uncultured Thalassolituus sp. | reverse complement strand
GATCCAGTTTTTTAAAGTCTGATTCGGTTAAATTTTTAAGCACATAACCCTTTACAACTGCTCCCGATTTTTCTAATAAAACAGGAAATGGCTCCCAGCCTTCCAAATCAATATTGCGGGCAATGTAACCGGACACCTCTACATACTCTTTTTCAGGCACATAACCCAATAAAGCATGCAATACTTTATTGAATGCTAAGGTGCCGTATACAAACAAATGCTTCTGAGTCTGCATTTAAGTCTCCTTTAGAAACTTCCATAAAAAAGCCCATAATGAAATGGGCTAATACGATGTAAGGTATAAATAATAAATACGTTATTTATGTTTCACTAAAAACTGAGCAAACCAATTTGCCACAGATTGAGAATCAGTATTTTGACCTTCAAGTGAAGCTAATGCGGCGTGAGATTCTTCCATAGGAAAGGCATCCCCTGCGCGCACTTTAATCAAATCTTTCTCAAAGTCCATTTTAAATTCTGGGTGCGCCTGAAATGTCATAATTAAATCGCCGTAAATCAAGCCTGCATTTTTACAAAAGCTTGATGTGGCTAGCACTTCAGAATTATCCGGTTTCTTAATCACTTGATCTTGATGCACAGCATTAATGGAAAACTGCTTTTGATCACCTAAAATGTTTTCATACCCAGAAGCCAAGTCATAAGTATGCAAACCTAACCCCCAGCCACCTTCGTAACGATCCACTTTTCCGCCAAAGGCATCCGCAATTATTTGATGGCCAAAGCAAATACCCACAATCGGTTGCTTAGCAGCATGGGCGTCTAGGATTAATGTTTTTAACTTTGGCATCCAAGGCAAATTTTCAGATACATTATTACGAGAACCACTTATGGCCCAACCATCAAACTGAGCTAAGTCACTTGGAAAATCATCTAAACGCACATCAAACACTTCAAATTCAAATGCTTCATCCGTTGTATTTAATAAGTTGATGATCATATCCGCATAACTGCCGTGCTGATCAATCAACTCATCCGGAGTAATACCCGCTGCTAATACACCAATTTTCATATTATTGCCTACTACAAAAAACAGCCCAGCTTGACTGGGCATAAATATTCAAACGTTATTTAAATTGTGCTGACAATTTACTTTGACGACGCATTTGGTACATGGCTGCAATCACACCCACTGTCACCACCGCAATCATTAATGTGGCCAGTGCATTGATCTCAGGGGTCACACCCATTCTCACTTTAGAGAAGATCACCATTGGCAAAGTACTGTTGCCAGGGCCAGATACAAAGCTTGCAATAACCAAATCATCAAGTGATAACGTAAACGACAATAACCAGCCAGAAATAATCGCAGGAGAAATAAGCGGCAAGGTCACCAAGAAAAATAACGAAGAAGGTTTTGCACCTAAATCCATTGCCGCTTCCTCTAACGTTTCATCCAGCATGGCCAAGCGTGATTGAACAATCACCGCCACATAGGCTAAACAGAATGTGGTGTGGGCAATAATAATGGTGCCCATGCCACGACCTGCAGGCCAACCGATCATGCTCTCCATTGCCACAAATAATAGCAACAATGATAAACCGGTAATCACTTCAGGCATCACTAAGGGAGCGGCGATCCAACCGGATAAAATCATTTTTCCGCGAAAGCGCCCCATGCGGCTTAATACATAGCCCGCCATGGTGCCCAGCACCACCGCAAGCGTTGAAGTAATAAACGCAATTTTCAAACTTAGCCATGCCGCTTGCATGATTTGTTCGTTTTCAAACAACGCCACATACCATTTCAGCGACCAACCACCCCAAACCGTTACCAGTTTGGATTCGTTAAAGCTGAAAATCACCAGCGAGATCATAGGCAGATATAAAAATAAAAACCCAATTAAAGAAGACGTATTTAAAAAGACTGATCTGCGTTTCATTTTGCGCCCTCCTTCGTTTCTGTTCGGTTAGTGATTAACATGATTGGCAACACTAAAATAATTAACATCACAGTGGCCACCGCCGATGCCATTGGCCAGTCTCGATTCAAGAAGAATTCATCCCAAAGCACACGGCCTATCATTAAGGTATCCGAAGCACCTAACAAGGCAGGAATAACAAACTCACCTACAGCAGGAATAAATACCAATAAACACCCAGCAATAATACCCGGCACCGCTAACGGCAAGGTGACTAAGAAGAAACTTTGGTAAGGCTTAGCCCCTAAGTCCTCAGCCGCCTCCAATAAGGTAATGTCCATTTTTTCTAAGGCTGTGTATAGCGGTAAAATCATGAACGGTAAATAGGTATAAACAATACCTATATACACTGCAAAGTCGGTTTGAATCATGGTAATAGGTTGATCAATGATGCCTAAGCCCATTAACACATCATTAATGACGCCATTTTTCTTTAAGAAACCAATCCATGCGTACACACGCAATAAGAATGATGTCCAGAAAGGCAGCACCACCAACGCCAATAACAAGGTTCGTTTTTGTGGGTCACTGCGAGCAATAAGATAAGCAATGGGAAATGCCACAATCAAAGTAATGAAGGTAGATACCGCGGCTATCTTGATTGAACTCCAATACGCTTCGATATAAAGCGTATCTTCAAACAAGTACACATAGTTCGCTAAGCTGACCTTAATTGCCAAAAAGGCTTCTTCTGCATCCCATTCAAATAAGGATGAGTAAGGAGGAATCGCAATGGCCGATTCCGCAAGAGAGATTTTAAATACCACAACAAAGGGTATAAAAAAGAAAACCGCCAGCCACAATGTTGGCACAGAGATAACCGATAACCGACCCCACTTAACATTTGCAAAAATGTTAAAGCGCATAGTCAAACGACTGATGGTATCCATAATAGAAGCTGGGAGCGTGAGTGCTTTCATATTCATACCGTTAGCACCACGCTGCAATCATCACCCCACGACAAATACACTTCATCGTCCCAAGTGAGTTTTTCACCGGTTGTGCGCACACTGTTTGGTTGCGTCACGCGCACTTCCATCCCCGAATACAACCGCACTCGGTAAACCGACATATTGCCCATGTAGGCATAGTCTTCAATTTTACCAAACACACAGTTATTCACTTGAGCAGGACGGGTTTTTGAAATCTTCATTTTTTCAGGTCGAATGGCAACCGCCACTTTCTGATCTGGCGCGCAGTTAATGCCGTGATTCACATATAGCTCACAACCTGCTGCTTTAGACGCCACCGTAACGCTGTCGATGTTGTCTTCTGTCACTCGGCCTTCAAACATATTAACCGAGCCAATGAACTCTGCCACAAAACGGCTGTTAGGGTATTCGTATACATCGCGAGGTTCATCGGTTTGCACCACAATGCCGTTATTCATCACACCGATTCGCGTAGCCAGTGTCATGGCTTCTTCTTGGTCGTGGGTTACTACCACAAAGGTGACACCCAACTCTTCTTGAATGTTCATTAATTCAAACTGTGTTTCTTCACGCAGTTTTTTATCCAGTGCACCCAATGGCTCATCTAACAATAATAATTTTGGACGCTTGATAAGCGAACGGGCTAACGCCACACGCTGACGTTGACCACCAGACAGTTGATCGGGTTTGCGTTTAGCTAAGTGGGCCAGTTGCACCAACTCAAGCATGTGCATTACACGCTCTTTTACTTCTGCTTTTTTAATGCCTTCACGTTTTAAACCAAAAGCAATATTTTCAAATACATTTAAATGGGGGAATAACGCGTAAGATTGAAACATCATATTAACCGGACGTTTCCATGGTTCCATGCCCGCCATGTCAACACCGTCAATTAATATACGGCCACTAGTGGGCTCTTCAAAACCCGCCAGCATACGCAGCAAGGTACTTTTACCTGAACCGGACCCACCCAATAAGCAAAATAATTCGTTTTCAAAAATATCCAGTGAAACATTATCAACCGCAGTGAACTCACCAAACTTTTTAGTGACGTTTTCAATTTTTAAAAAAGGCACTGCGCCATCTTGCTTCCACAAGGGCGTGTTGGTTGTTGATGTCATTTCAGACTCCTGAATAGGTAATTGACTCTGTGCCATCGTATCCCCTCGAATTTTATCGCTAAAGTACACGCCAATAGCAAAAGGATCGTTATCCATCATGTTCGAATTTATGTGGCAATGTTCGAATTAACAAACACATATCGCATCACCACAACTACTTTTTAGCCGCATTAAGCGTTCACTTAACACCACTGATACATCGGGCACATGTTCTGACAAGTACGTCGATTATTATTATCGCTTTGCTTGTCGGTTATTTTTATTTTTTTATTTTAAGCACTGCCTATTAGCAA
>CAJXIT010000317.1 GCA_913054055.1 uncultured Thalassolituus sp. | reverse complement strand
ACTTTTAAATGAAGTTTCATTGGCCACACACGTTATAAATTCAGAAGCAGAGAAATCAGACAGGCTGACATCACAAGCTTGGAATACAACCCCCTCCAACTGAGCGTTGGAAATATTCAACTCTACCAGCTTACAATTTATAAAATTGGTTTTATTAAATGTGCCACCTTTCAGCTGTAATGCAGGCAAATTGCATTCAATAAAATTCGCTTGCTCACATTTAAGCTCTTCCATTTCACAGCCATCAAACACACTATTGTTAAACTGTGCTTCATTAATGTTTGCGGCCAAAAATCGGCATTGATTAAATTCGCAATTTACGAATATGCCGCCACTGAGATCGGTTTTGTTAAATATCACACCATTCAAGATTAACCCGTCAACGATAGCATTTGATTTTACATATCGACTTAGGTCTTCAGCAGAGGATATGTGAGGCTGCTCAAATATATCCATTAAGCTGGCCTCCAGTCTCTAATGATGGTGGCATCCAAATTTGCACCTTGAAACTGACTGCCTTTAATCACAGAGCGAATGAAATCTGCCGAGTATAGATTAGACTCTTGAAAGTTCGCCTCCACTAGCGTGGCTTTTCTCAAAATTGATTCCATCAAATTACTTTGAAACAAACTGGCCTTTGTCAGATCTGACTTTTGAAACTGCGTTCTATAGGCTATGCATCGGTCTAGTTTAGCCCCTTGTAAACCAGAACCCGTAAAGTTTGCATGACTAATATCAGCCCCCGAAAAATCAGCACGACGAAACGTCATCTTTTGCAGATTAGACGTCATCACCTTGGCTTCTTTGAATATCAGATCGTTCATTTCACAAGGTTTGTCTTCTTCAAATACAAAACAGTTTTTCACCATATTAGACTGAGTGAAATTAATATTTGATAAATTACAGTTTGCCCATGTGGTTGATGGCAAGTCAGCTCGGGTAAAATCACATGCATTCAGCCTACAATTTATAAAGCTACAGGATTTGAGTTTCGCCTTGTTAAAATTCACATCAATTATTGTCATCTCTAAAAATGGCCAACTAGCAATAGAAGCACCTTCAAAGTTTACTCCTTCTAGCTCTAGCTCCAGCACTTCAGGCTGGTCAATATCCGAAGCTTTAAATCGCGCACCTTTTAAATCACTTTTACTGAGTTTAGTTCTATGCAACGTAGCCTTATCAAATATTGTTTCATGGCAAATGCTATCCCCTAAATTACAATCTGTGAGGTTCGCACAGGTTAAATTAGCCGATGTTAAATTCGCTCTAGCCAATATCGCCCCTTGCAAATTTGCCCCCACCAAACTGGCACCTTTAAGGTTCACTTGTTCCATCAAACAATGAGAGAAATCAACCCCATCCAAATTCATATTTGATAAATCCAAACAAGCAAAATCTAACTCACTGGCCTGTCTATCTGTGCGTAAAATTCTATCAAGTAAGGCTTTCGCCTTGGCCTCATCTTTGTGGGGAGAGAGTCCGTAAGGAGAGTGATGGGCTGACATAGCGTACCCAGTCATAAATTGAGAGCGTGCATCCCTCAATTGATCTGATAATTTTTCTAATTCACCGCTTTCTAACCGTGCTAAATTCTCTTTAGCGGCTTGTAATGCTGGGCTATTGGCCATGACCGGATTAGATGACAAAAGATGCAATTCTTGTTTTGCTTTTTGGATTTCAGGAGAAATACTGCCTAGTTGGGCAATAATTTCGTCAATGTCTAGTCTAGGTAGCGCCACTGCATCAGGGGCATCATCTAATCTTTCAAGCACCGCTACTTGCTCATTAATGGCTTTGATTTGATCAGTTGATATCTGCCCCTCTTCCGGGGTATCAAGCAATGCTTTCAATTCTGAAATTTTAGGTTTCACTGATTCAACTGCTTCGATTTTCTTTGCACCAGTAAAGGCTTCAATTTCATCTAATATGTCATCAATTTTATCAAACGAAAAATCACTTAAATCGATCTGCTTCGCATTACCGTCGGCGATTCCTGGTAAGATCTGATTAAGCTTATCCACCAGTTGTTGAGTATCACTTTCACCCTTCGGCGTGAATGAATCACCGAGCAGTTTTGATATTTTTTCCTGATCAGTACCATCAACCAAAGGACTATTTACCTGTGATTTTACGTCTGATACAGCTGCTTTCATTTGGCTATCAACATAATCGTTTATAGATTCTGCCTTTGCCTTCAAGTTATCTTCAAATGCGCTTTGAGTTTTTACATTAAAAGCCGACTCCATTAATAATTGCATCGCGCTTTTTTCTGACACAGGAATCAAATCTTGTGTACTTAAGCTGTCGGTTATTGGATTTTTATTCTCAATGCGAGTTGTCATTGATTGACGGTAATCATCTAGCGAGCGCTGCTGACCGTTTAACTTCTCATAAGCCATTAACAAGTGAGAGATTTGACTTGCGTCATCATCCAGCACCTCTAAGCCTCCGCGCCAAATTAACTGAACCGTATCATGTTCAGGAAAAAACCAAGCGGTATCTAAATTTAGGTTCACCTCTTTAAACTGGTGCTCTTTTAATGCTTCGCTCTTATCCAGTGCAAAACATCTTGGATAAAAACCCGGTAATTCACCAATCATTAATGGACGCTCAGGATGAACATTAAAAAGTTGAAATGCCTCATCCCCTTTCAAAAAGCCATCGAACCACTGATCTTCAGCTGCCGTCATAAAGAAGCGCCAATCGGTATCCGGTGGAAACCCAGGAAAATGCTGCTCGATATACGTTTGATCGTACGTGCCTTGATATTGACTGCGTGCAGCCCAAGTGGTGTCCATTGGGGCAAAGCATGCAGGCGGGTAATTAGCCGAGTTGCTTGCAATGGTTTCATCTGCGTATTCAATATTGGGCAATTGATCTTGCTTAAAGCCCTTTCCAACGGGATTGCTAAGCGCTTCATCTCCGCCAAACGCATTTTGATAACTAAGCGGCAAGCTTGATAATGCAGCCGGTTGACTGGGAATACCTAAATTCCAGTAACGATCGCCAAAGACATTTAAGGTTTTAGATTTACCGGCAAATTTTACCCTAACTTGACCTGCCGCCACTTCTTGCTGGCTAGATGGGTAAAAAGAGCCGTTTAGTAAGTATTCAGCTGCAGGCTTAGGTAAGCCCATATCAGGGGTTGGAGTGTCACCCATCTCCGAAATTAAGTCTGCAATGCAATCATGCTCTAACTGAACACTGCCATCCGATATTTTGATATACAGACTTGCACTGACAACCCAGTAATTTTTTTTATTTTGCTCTATGGTGCGCTGAACCGTAGCTAGCTGCATCGGGCGAAAGATTTTCATGAAATGTTTAAACCCAATTTACGAATACACAACCAAATAGCTGGTATCAAGTTTTACATTTGCCTGATCCAAATCTAGAGCAATATTAGCAAGCTCCATAATACTGCTATTTAATTTAATTTCGGCTTTTTCAAGATCCGTTACTTTCTTAGTGGCACTGAAAGCAGGAGCGACTTTTGCAGCAATTGCTGCACCGCTGTATACAAACTCACCTTGATTCCATTCGATTTTTCCCGCTGCCATTTTATCTATTTCAATGGTCAGGCCCAGTCCCATCTTCACATCCAGCGCTAAACTTGCTTCAACAGACATTTTAGCAGAGCCCGATAAGCTGATCGCTAAGCCCACATCTCTTGATGCAGACAATGAAAATGACGTGGTACCACCAAAATTGAATGCTGATTTGGCAACTTCAGAATATGAGAAATCCATTTCTGCTTCGCCCATGCCATCGGTTTTTTTAATATTATGGGCGGCCAATGCGCCGGTATTAAAATTATACGATTTTACATCCGTTACAATGCTATCGGCTTTTTCAGTGGTCGTACTGTCGGATACTTTTTCATTTCCGAGTATGTCCCATTTTTTCTCTTTAACTGTTTTTGTATCAGTACTGCTATCGTATTTAGACGAACCTTCAAATACCTTATTACCGTTGCCCGCCCATTTCTTTTCTTCGGAGTTTCTGCCAACGACTTTTTCCCATGAACGAATATTGCCTTTATGAAAAACCACTTCAATGGCTTCGGTTTCACCATCGGTATGCTTAACTGATAATGAGTTCACACGATCACTGACATCTATCTCGTCACCAAACTTATAATCATAAGATGCGTTGTAGCTTTTACTCACATTTAAGCCACCAGCACCCCATTCTCCGTCTGTGTTCACCTTAAATGTTTTTGATCCATTGTTTGTGTCAATGTCATCATCACCATAAGAGGCTGGCGTCACATCTTCATCTTTTAA
>CAJXIT010000316.1 GCA_913054055.1 uncultured Thalassolituus sp. | reverse complement strand
TCGTGATTTAAAATAAGGCCGCATTTTATAGCAGCCTACACTAGCTGACCAGAGCAGACTATTCATCTCAAAAAGTTCCGCCCTAAAACCATCTTATGCTATTTGATGACTACACTGATAATAGGCATGAATTATCAGGGCGCACCCCATTGATAAAATCAAATACTAATCACCCTCAACGTAATCACCGCCCTTCATCGCTTATGAAGGTCATGGTTATCCTGATGATGATTTCGTGGTCTCCATTCAGTAATTCGTCAGACATAGAATCTATCAACCTAGACATCATCTCACTGAATCAACCAGCGGTTTTCAGCCTAAGCCAGTTCAGCGCTTACACTCATGACACTGATGGCACCCAAAGCCTTGAAGATATCATTAAGTCCGACAATTGGAAAATGAGTGAACACAAGTACCTAAACTTTGGATTTTCAAACTCTGCCATTTGGCTAGCAAGCAAAGTGCAAACTAACCACTCATCTCCCGCATGGTATTTGCGCATTCAATATGCATTATTTGATGATATTCAAATATACCTCTGTCCAGAACAGCATCCCATCTCCACAACCCATTGCGAAAAAAAGTTTCTTGGTGACCAATATCCTTTTAATCAACGAGATATTGAGTACCCAGAGTTTATTTCAAAATTACCTATATCCAACTCAAATATTTACAACCTATTCATACGCTTTAAAACACAAGGAAGCAGCCCTTTAATGATCCAAATTGAGGATGAAAGAAATCTTCAAAATGACTTATTAATTAACGCCGCCATTCGTGGCGGCTATATAACCATGATGCTGGTCATGGGGCTGTACAATTTATTTTTATATTTTTCGACTAGAAGTAGAAGTTACCTGTATTACTCATCGTTCGTTCTGACATTCATGTTGTTTCATGCCACCTATGCAGGCAGTGCTTTTCAGTTCTTATGGCCAGGCAATCCAGAGTTAAACCTCTTTGCACTGCCTTTTATCTTTTCATTAAACATGGTCGCTCTCACATTATTCGTACCAAAATTCTTAAATCTAAGGACATACGGAAAAAAGAGTTTCTATCTTTTTCGTTTCTACTTAGTTATTTGTATATTTTTCACATGCATCAGTTTTATCGCCCCTTATCAAATTACGATGAAGTTACTTAATATTCTTAATATGATATTTACCATCTCTGCCCTTGTGATCAGTGCAAGGTTTTGGTTATTAGGCAATGTGGCAGCACGATTCTTCACAATTGCTTGGCTCGCATTTATAGTAGGACTACTGCTTGCCACATCACGTAGCCTAGGCCTTATACCTTTAACAATGCTTTCTTATAACAGCTATCAACTTGGGTCTTTTATCGAGATCATATTATTATCACTGGCCTTGGGAGAACGCATTACACAATTACAAAAAGAAAAAATCGAAAGTAAAAAAGCGCTTTTTGAAAGCCAAGAAGAAGCCATTCACAACCTAAAGCGATATGAAGACTTATATCAAAATTCACTAACAGGCCAGTTTCAGTTGAATGAAGCTAAGTTTTTTATTAAATCCAACCCAGCATGGTTAAATATTATCGGTGTCAACGAACAGCAAATAGAAAGTCACACTTTTAACTTCAACCAGTGCTTTCAGCACGCAGCTGATGCCAAACAATTCTGGGCGTTATTAGATAATGAAGACGAAATCAAAGGCAGTACCCTTGAACTGATCACCCTAAACAGCAACAAACCCATTTATGTAAATATCTCCATACGCAGAGGGCAGGACTCAGCTTGGATTGCATCCGCACAAGATATCAGCGAAGAATTTGAGCACGAACAAGCTATAAAACAATTACAGTCTGAGAAAAATCGTTCATTACGACAGTTAGTGATGGGGGTATCCCATGAAATGAATACTCCGCTAGGTAACATAAGAATGGCACAAACATTTTTAGATGATCACATCCCTAAACTTGAAAATGAAAGCAAAACCACCTTCACCGATGGTTTAGATATAATTAAACAGGGATCCGATCGCCTGCAAGAGCTTGGCCAGCTAATGAAAAGCTCTGTGGCTTCCAATCAGGTATTTGAACAAGAGGACATCAATATTCATAACTGGTTTGAACAATGGAAGATTAATCAATCTGAACAAAACCTATTGGATGAATTGCACATTCAAATAGATCAAGGCATTGAGCATTGGAATACTTACCCTGATGCTCTAGAAAAGATTTTAAATCAACTGGTTAAAAACTCTATCACCCACAACCCCAAGCAATATGAGAGTAAAAAACTATGTATCAATATCTCTTTGGCTTTCGAGAACAAAAAGCTACTGATTCAATACTATGATAATGGCAGTGGCATTGCCGAAGAGAACAGGGATAATATATTCCAACCTTTTTATACTACACAAAGACAACAGGCCACCCAAAAAGGCCTAGGGCTTTATCATGCTTATAATTTAATAACAGAAGTATTAAATGGGTATGTAATTTGGCCAGAGAAATCTAATGGCTTTCAGCTAATCATCGCATTTCCCACAAACACCTAATAGGTTCCTTATTTTAAAAACGACGGTATATTAATTAATAGATAGAAAAATCCCTGATCCATTTCTGAATCAGGGATTTTTCAATTAACGCTTAAGAGCTGGATTAAGCCGCTTGGCTTTTCTCACGCTTAGCGTCTTCTTCGTCTTTTAGTTCACGGCGAAGAATCTTACCAACCGGTGTCATTGGCAGTTCATCACGGAACTCAATGTGCTTAGGCATTTTGTAGCCAGTCAGTTTTTCTTTACAGTAAGCTTTCACTTCATCAGCTGTTAAGCTCGCATCAGAAGCAACAATGAATAGCTTAACGGCTTCACCAGACTTATCATCCGGCACACCGATTACAGCACAGTTCTCAACCTGCGGATGCTCAGCCACAACCCCTTCAATTTCGTTAGGGAATACGTTGAAGCCAGATACAATGATCATGTCTTTAATACGGTCAACAATCTTAACAAAACCATCTTCATCAATCGTGGCTACGTCACCCGTACGGAACCACTCACCATCTTCAGTGAACGCGTTTTGGCTAGCATCAGGACGATTCCAGTAACCTTTCATTACTTGAGGACCTTTCACACATAGCTCGCCGCGCTCGCCCATTTCAACTTCGTTACCATTGTCATCAATGCACTTCAAAGACGTGCCTGGGACCGCTTGACCAATGGTACCCATACGCTCTAGACCACCACCAGGGTTCATGGTTACAGCTGGTGAACATTCTGTTAAGCCGTACGCTTCAGAGATGCCTACGCCAGTGAATTCTTTCCAGCGCTTAGCCGTATCTTCCATCAATGCGGTACCGCCAGAAATGGTCAACTTAAGCTCACTGAAATCCACTTCGCGGAAGCTTGGGCTTGCCATTAGCGATACAAACAGAGTGTTAAGGCCAACAAACGCATTTAATTTGAATGGCTTAATGAATTTGATAAATGTTTCAGTATCACGTGGATTTGCGATTAATACACTGTGATCACCCTGCTCAAATAAAGCCATTAAGTGCACGGTAAACGCATAGATGTGGTATAGAGGTAGTGGCGCAACAACAATTGCTTGGCCTTCACCTTTAAGCGGCAAGCCATCTTCACCTGTTTGACCAAGTGCATTTTTAGATTGCAGCATGTTAGCAACGATGTTGCGGTTCATTAATTCAGCACCCTTAGCAACACCCGTGGTGCCACCCGTGTACTGAAGAATGATGGTGTCATCGGCACCGCGCATGTGATTAGCTTCAAAGCCTTTGCCTGCGCCTAATTTTAATGCTTTACGGAATGGAATCGCATTAGGCAGTGAATATGCAGGTACCATCTTTTTAACGTGCTTAACTGCAAAGTTAATTAAGGTACGCTTAACTGTTGGTAACATGTCTGCAAGGCTAGTCACGATAACCGTTTCAATACCTGTATTATCAACAACGTTCTGAACTGAACGTGCAAACATTTCCATACACACCAAAGCTTTTGCACCTGAATCATTGTTTTTCTCAAACTGCTCCTGCCCACGACGAGACGACAAGTAATTGCCAATAAATCTCGCATTTTCACCATCAGTGGATAAGCGAATTAGTGGCGTATGTTGGTTAATGTAGGCTCTCCCCATATCCTCAGGGACAACACCAACAATACCTAAATCCGCAGTAATCGAAACAAGAATGTCACCCGGCTGTAGCTGGGTTCTTTCCCCCTCAGAGCCACCGCCGATATTGACATACTTAACGGAATTCCAACGAAAATTCACATGCTCACGAGTAAGATTACTGATCCGAACAAAAAGGTCGCCCTCCGAAG
>CAJXIT010000315.1 GCA_913054055.1 uncultured Thalassolituus sp. | reverse complement strand
CCAAGAGGGTGTACAAACCCGTACGGCTAAAAACATTATTATCGCAGCCGGTGGTCGCCCAAGAGTATTACCCATTCCAGGTATAGAAGAAGTTGGCTATTACACATCAGATACCTTGTGGGAAATTAAACAGCAGCCAAAAACCTTGTTAGTGATTGGTGCTGGCCCAATTGGTTGCGAATTAGCACAAAGTTTTCAGCGCCTAGGCAGTCAGGTGATTATGCTGGATCCTGCGCCTCATATTTTAGGCCGTGAAGATGCTGATGTAATTGAACACGTTACCGAGCAATTTAAACAAGATGGTATTCAATTATTATCAGGCAGCAAACCTAAAGCCTTCACCCTAAAAGACGGAGTAAAAACCGTGGTCATTGAAGGGGCTGATGGGGAATCAGAAATTGAATTTGATGACATGTTAATGGCCGTTGGTCGTGAAGCCAATGTCACGGGTTATGGTTTAGACAATCTGGATATCAATTTAGATGATCGCGGCTTTATTGAAGTGAACGAGCATCTAGAAACATCCACGCCCGGTGTCTACGCAGTGGGTGATGTGATCGGTGGCTATCAATTTACTCATGTTTCAGCCCATGAGGCATGGTATGCCAGTGTAAATGCACTTTTTGGTCATTTAAAAAAATTCAAAGCCGATTATTCTGTTATTCCTTGGGCCACATATACCGACCCGCAAGTGGGTCGTGTGGGTTTGAATGAAACTGATGCTAAGGCCAAAGGCATATCTTACGAAGTCACCAAGTTTGATATCGCAGAATTAGACCGCGCCATTGTGGATCAAGCGGCCACCGGTTTTGTAAAAGTACTAACCGTACCGGGCAAGGATAAAATATTGGGTGCTACCATAGTGGGGGCCATGGCCGGAGAGCTAAACGCTGAGTTTGTATTGGCCATGCGTCATGGTTTGGGCTTAAACAAATTGCTGGGTACCATACATGCGTATCCAACCATGATGGAAGCCAACAAGTACGTAGCGGGCGAATGGAAACGTAACCATGCACCACAAGGGTTGCTAAAGCTTGTTGAGAAATTCCATAACTGGCGCAGAACATAAATTAGGATAAAAATGAAAGATCACTTTAGTGAAACGGAATTAAATCTCGCTTTAAATTTTATGGAGCAAATCCCCTTTAACCAGCACATTGGATTAAAGGTTCATAAGTTCGATGCGGATGAAGTGGCTTTCAAAATTGAAATGCGTAATGAGCTGGTGGGTAACTGGCTACAAGGCATCCTTCACGGCGGTGTGATTGCATCGGCGTTGGATGTGGCTGGTGGCACAGTGGCTTTAGTGGGCGCCTATGCCCAGCGCAAAGACATGCCAAAAGAAGAGCGCATGAAAAGCTTATCTAAGCTAGGCACCATCGACATGCGGGTAGATTACCTACGCCCGGGTAAAGGCAAAGAATTTTTTGCAACGGCCAGCATTCTTCGTATCGGCTCCAAAGTGGCGGTGACGCGCATGGAATTCAAAAACGAAGAGGGTGACTTAATTGCAGTGGGCACCGGCACCTATATGTGCGGATAATCATGCTCCCCATCATCAGTATTTAATAGCTATCTACCTAGCGCCTGCTAAAATGAGCACATTATATTTCTAATGTGCTGACACCCCTCCTATGACAAATTACACAGAATACGAAGATCGCTTTGATGCGGTATTAACTTATAATTTTGCTGAACTAACAGTATCCATTGATAAGCCCGTTTCGAAAGCCGAACTGGATGACTATGCCAAGCTCATTGATGAAAACTTCATAGCGTTGGCTGAGCGCTCATTGGAATACATCGAAGACAATAAGCCTGCCCATAACATCGAATACATAGACGATTTAGAATCTCCAATGATATTGGTTGGGGAAGGGGAAATTTCAGTTTATTGGTTTTCAGAAAAAGGCGATAAAAAAGGCGAGCCTATTATTGGGGTGGACTTTGATAGCGAATCGCTGGAAGCTTCTAGTATGTCGGTGGGGGACTGAAGGGAGTCAGTTACTTTTACGTTCATAAAAAAGCGAATCATATGTCGATTCGCTTTTTTTACACCTCATTTATTGCGGCAGTGGCAATTCCGGAAGCTCTAATCCAAGCCCTTGCCTTAACATTTCCAATGCTTTTTCATCTTCGTGTTTGGCCAAATATAAACGGCTTAATTCACTGCGGGTTTCAGCGCTGTTCTTTTGGGCCAAGCTGGCTTCAAAATATTCTTGGGCTTGAGTGAATTCATTATTCAACATGCAAATGCGGCCTAAGGCTAATAGTAAACCGGCATCGTTTGGGCGCTGTTTTAGTAAATCTTGTGCAAACAGCATCTGACGGCGTGGGTTAGAGCCTTTTACCCAGCCATATAAACTGATTAAGTCTTCAGTGAAGTGGTGGGGCAAAATAGAGCGCAATTGATTTTCCGCTTCTTCATGGGCGCCTAGCTGAATTAAATGCTCAGTAAAGGCATGGGCCAAAGGTGCAAAGTCCAAATGTTTTAAGGTACTCTTTGGAATGCTATTCCAAACGTCTAATAAGGCTTTTGGGTCTTTACTGCTGCTATCCCGTGAGCGAATCATGTGTTCAATTAATTTGCCATAGGCTTTGATTTCTAGCTTGGTGCTTTCTTTATTGCCCAATAGTTTGTGTTTATTAATTTGCGGTAATATCTCTAACACCGCCTGCCAATCGTTCAGTGCCACGTGCGCTTTCATTAACATCTTGGTGACATATTGATGTTTAGGAAATTGTTTTTTCAAACGTAGGCAAGTGGCCAGGCATTGTTCAAATTGTTCGCGCTCTAATTGTAGTTGCGCTTGCTGTAAGCCGACCGCTAATTCTGCGCCCTTGGTGCTATTAGCCGCCTCAGCCATTAATTCATCGCTGCGCTCATAATTACCCGCCAGTTGTGCAGCACGGGCAGCGGCTAAATAGTTAATGATTTTGCCATTGCCGTGGGCACCGGCCATTAACGATTTTTCACTGTTTTTAAAATCCCCTTCGGCTAAATAAATCAAACCACGCACGGTTTTCCCAACCGCTTTATTGATGCCGCGCTTTTCAGTCCAGCCTTTTATGGCGTCAGGTGTGCTCATTAGCGAAGTAAAAAAATGAATGCTGCCATAAAGGGTTAAAATGGCAGCGGCCAATAATAAAACAAATACCCATAAGCTGGTTTCCACTACCCATTGCTGAAAGCTAATAAGGATATAACCGCTGCCTTGTAGCATGTAGTGGCCGAGAATGGCCCCCGAAAATAACAAGGCAATAAACAGAAAGATGCGCATGTTCATTATGCTTGCTCCTGTTTCGCTTTGTTGTTTGTTGCTTCTGATTTGATTTCAGGTTGCGCATTCTCAGATTTAATGTCTGAAGGGGCGTAAGTGCGATCTTTTACAATTTGTCTTAATAACCTTAGTGAAGCGCTAATGTCTGGTAATTTACTGATGATCGCTGTGGATTGTAACGACTGAATGTCTGCCAATAATTTTTCAGCTTGTAAGTGACGCAGTTTGTTAGCAATCCAATTTTGAGCATTACCAAGGCTGGCTTCATATAAAGTTTGGTCGCCTTTTAATAGCGCCCATTGTGCTTGCTCTAACATAAGCAACAAACTGTGTTCTAATAGTTGGTATTGTTCAGTGGCCAGAGGCGCATCAAAAGCCTGTTCACGGTTGCGCACACTCACCAGTGATAATATTTGATCGACCAAACCAATTGGCTGTTCGGTTTTGTTTTCTGTATTCAGCTTGCTTGATTGCGTGAATGTTTTAGGGGGCTGGATGTCATTATGAATCACCGCCTTCAATCCTTGTAGCTGGGCGTATATTCCCTGAGTATCAATCTCATTGGCATTGCCAAGTAGTAACATTTCTTGTGCAATCTTTTCACGCACAATCATAAATGCGGGATCATCAATTTCTGCCAAAATTTGATTGGCGGCATCTAATAAAGCCGCCGCACCTGAGATTTCTTTTTGTAAATTAATGCGCTGATTGGCTAGGCGCAATAGGTATTCGGTTTCCGCCAGTTTCCAGTCTTCTAAACGGGCGCCAGGGATTTGGTTAAGAGTTTGCTGCATGAAGCTTAGGTGGCCATTCATGCTGCTGAGTTGTTGTTTGCTTTGACTCAACTGTTCAGTAAGTTGACCGCTTTGCTGAACCTGATTTTGATTTTGTTCAGTTAATAGCGATAAGTGCTTTTCTAGCGCGCTGTTTTTAGTGGACAGCATTTCCACTCGGTACTGAAAAAATCCCGTGGCGGCAATCACTAGCACCAAGCTGATAATGGCGACAATATTTTTATTGGCTTTTGCCGG
>CAJXIT010000314.1 GCA_913054055.1 uncultured Thalassolituus sp. | reverse complement strand
CCCCTTATTACACTTGTAATAAGGGGATTTTTTTTGCTGACATAAAATTAAAAACAGGTTAGCTTAGTTTCATAAAGCCATTACTTAGGGTCATACATGAAGTTATATCATGCACCATATTTGTTCTTTAGAGATTTAGTTCGTGGTCCGCTGTGGATCAATATTTGGGTGCAGATACTAATGATGGTGAATTTTGCAGGTGTGTTTTTTTGGCATGAGCCATTAGCACAATTAATTTTTTTCACTTTTGTGATCACATCTTTTTTCATGATGTATCTATATTCTAAATTTGGAATGGCAAGGATTTTAGGACTTGGCCATGTGCTTTGGTTGTTACTAATCCCTTATTTAATGATGGTTTGGCCGACTCTGTCTGGGGATATAAAACATTACATTACGATAGTGATAATTTGTAACACTATTTCGTTGATTTTTGATATTAATGATGTCAGGTTACATTTCGTTGAGAATTAAAATGAACGCACATAACGGACAGTGAAACTTAATAGGGACGATTTATGATTGGCCATTTAGAAGAATTAATCAAAGCACGTGATTATGATTCTGCTGTACGGGTGATTCCAACATTAAAAAGCTTGTTTCATGAGCAAAGTGAAATTGTGCATACTTTAGATGATTTAAAACACATGCTGGATGAACATGACCCCGATTGTCAAAAAAAGCTCGATGATTTAAAACACCTTGTCGTAGGTTGAATATGTCGCTTTTGAAACTTATTACTGGTTTACTGGTCAGTACAGGCATGATTATTAAGTAAACTCGGACTCATTAGTATGACACTTTTCGACCATTCAAAAACCATACCCCTCCTATTTATTCTTCTAGCCTATCCTGTGTATTCCAATGATTTGGTTTTTGAAAAAATGGTTATTGCTGATTTTTCAAAAGAGAATCTAGCGGAATGGAAAACGAAATCATTCTCAGGTGAGACTCTATATTCTATTGTTAAAGAGGGGGATGAAACAGTACTTCAAGCCACTAGTGAAGATGCCGCATCAGGGCTAGCCAAAGAGCAGGTAATTGATTTATTTAAAACCCCATTTTTAAATTGGAGTTGGAAAATTTCTCAACCATTGAATGGCTTGGATGAGACCAGTAAAGCAGGGGATGATTATGCCGCATGCTTGTATGTTGTTAAAAGTGGTGGCTGGAAAATTTGGAATACCATCGCATTGAATTATGTGTGGTCAAGTAATCAAGCGAAGTACAGCCAGTGGGATAATGCTTTTGCTGGTGACAACGCTAGAATGTTTGCATTAAAAGGTAAAGATGATAAAGCGCATGTTTGGGTGTCAGAAAAAAGAAATGTGTACGAAGACTTAATCCAATTATTGGAGATAAAGGTTCTGATAAAAAAAATGAAGAAGCCTATCGTTACCTTGATGCTGTTGCCATTATGACGGATACCGATAACAGTCATTTAAAAACAGAAGCCTTTTATTCGGATATATACTTCAGTAATCAATAATAGAGAATATAAAATGAAAACTGATTTAACAGCTAAAGATATCATGACAAAAGATGTTTTGATGGCCTATGAGGGGTGGTCGATTAAACGATTGTCAGAATTTTTGATTAAGAATAAAATCAGTGGCGCACCTGTAATTGCCAGTGATCATTCTCTAGTGGGTGTAGTGACCCAGTCTGATGTGGTGCGGTTTGAAAGCAATAGTAATCAAGAAAAAGGGCGCATGTTGCAGCAAGTTTATTCAGAATTTGTTGGGTTGGAATACGATGAAGCCTTACAGCAGCAGATGCTGAGTAAAGCTGATGAAAATTGTACAGTTAACCAAGTGATGACGGATCATGTGGTAAAAATTGATGCGAAGTCAAGCTTCCAAGAAGTGGCTTATGTGATGTTACAAAATGGCATTCGTAGAATTTTTGTGACAAGTAATGGCTTGATTGTAGGGGTTATCAGTGGCAGTAATATCTTAAGAGCGATTGCTAAGTAAGTTTTTATCGTAAGATTATTTAAATTGCTCTAGGGATGTTAATATCCTGTCATTGCTGTTGTTAATTTTATTATGAATAGTATTGAGGTTGGCTATCCAATCTTGCTGTTGGCCAAGGTGTTTAAGTAGGGAATCTAATTCTGATTGGGCGGATGCTAAGCTTACTTGGAGCGAGTGGTCTTGAACATCAGAATGCGAGTTTTCACTGAAACTGGATAGTTTATTTTGAACTTGATTGAATACTTCTGTTACCTGATCCACCATTCCTTGGTTTTCTAAAACGATTTGATTGGCTTGTTCTAACGATTTTACCGACTCTATTGAGTCATTTTCTAATTTTGTAATGATCTTTTTTATGTCTTGTGTTGATTGCTGGGTGCGCGTTGCTAATGTGCGCACCTCATCGGCGACAACTGCAAACCCTCTACCTTGTTCGCCGGCTCTTGCTGCTTCTATGGCGGCATTCAGTGCTAATAAATTAGTTTGCTCTGCAATACTTTGTATCACTTCTAACGCATTTACAATGTTGTCGGTTCCTGACGCCACTTGAGACACAGTATCTTTAGCGCCCATAAGAACATCGCTCAATTGATCCACTTGGTTTTGTTGTTGGTTAAGTATGTCTTGACTGGATTTTTTTAAGTCTATTTCATTTGTATTATTTTCTTGTGAGAGTTTTCCATGAGAGGAGAGTGCATGAGTGTGCTTGTTGGAAGTTTCTATAATACTTTTCTCGATAGTATTTAGGCATTCTTTAAGAGTTTGAATACTTTTTTGTGAAGTATCTTTTTGTTTAAGCTGATTTTGTGAATCCTTAAAAAAAGATTGGGAATGATTTTGAATAGCGTTATGTTCTTCTATGTTAGTAAAAATCTTGCTTTTAAGGTTTTTGATCGTCTGATTGAGGTGAATTGGGTCAACCATTATGGGTTGCTTTAAATCAGACATACCTTGGATGCTCAGTGATTCAATGTCTTTGTAAATATCTTGATAATGATTGGAGTAGCGTTTTCTGTCATACACTATCCATGCAATTAATATCAAGACTAACAGTGACAAACCTATGATTAGAAAATCATAGGCATCGTTTATTGGCTTAGTATTTTGAGGGACCTTATCTTTGATATAATCATGGCTAATTAATAGGGGCGTGATAAATTGTTTTTCAAGGCTGCCAACAATAGTCCAGTTTAAGCCATAGAGTTTAATTGGCAGGGTTATCATTGTATGGTTTTGCTTTGGTGATGTAGGTTCGCTACCCAGCTTTAGCTGTTGAGAAATTGATTCAATTAACAACCCCTGAGCACTCTGCTCATCTTTATTCAAACTGGTCATCATGAGTGCATGCTTGCTATCAAACAAATGCACTTGGGCATGATCAAACCCCATATTATTAAGTAATGGCAAAAAAGTTTGCGTATTAATGCGGAATGTTAATACAGCCGATATTTTTTCATCGTTATAGATGGGAGTTGACATGAATCCCGAATGCTCATTCTCATACAGACTAAATTCACTGAATAAGCTTTGCCCTTTTTCAAGCCGTAAGGCATGTTTAAAATTGATTGCTAAAGGTGAAGTATTCAGTTCAGGGCTTAATAATGGCGAAGCAAAGTCACTGGCTTTATTCACGCTATAAATTACATGGCCTGTTTTAGCGTCCATTAAATATAGTTCTGATAAATGAAACTGATTCACGTAGTTACGGAAAATGGGATGGTAAAGGCTGTGCGCACGACTGAAGCTGGTATCCACTTGGCTTTCAATCAGGTCTTGCCTTGCTTCTTGGTGTGTATTGTTGACGATGAAATCTAAATGCAGTGCTTGCCCAAAACGATCAAGGTTTTTCACCGTAGTTTGCTGCGAATCATAATAATCCATAAGTTGTTGAGTTGATGATTCGGTTAAAGGCTCCCGCTCTCTTAAATAGCTGTGGAATGTAATGGCAAAGGCTTGAGCCGAAATTTGGCTCATAGTGGATTGTGCAAGGGTAATCAGTTGCTTATTAGTTTGCTGCAAAAATAAGCGAATTTGTTGGTGCTTTTGAGACAGTAATTGATGCAGTCGCGTCTGGTAGACTTCTTGGGTGGTTTGGGCAATGTCTTGCTCTAACAGCCCTTTGTCGGCTAGCACGGGAACATCAGCTGATGCTTGACCCAAATGCGCCCAGCCGATCAACATAATACCGATAATAGTGGTTTGCCAGATGTTCATAAATTAACCCCGTACTATAAGGTATAGGCTATTTTCCTTAGGCTTGTGGCTTGATAAGCGATAAAAAGTAGACGGTTAGTGCCAGAAGACACACAGTGTGCATAAATACCAGAAGGGCATAGATCGGAAG
>CAJXIT010000313.1 GCA_913054055.1 uncultured Thalassolituus sp. | reverse complement strand
GCCAAATTGTTTTTATTAAGTTACCTGATGCATCTAAAATATCTAACAAAGGCCTGGCGGCTTCGTATCGCAAAGCTAACAATTCAGTATCTGAAATCCATTTAGCTTGGCGATAACGACCACACGTTGTGATCTGTTCAAGATCACGCTCTTCAGAGAGAATAAATAAGTCGTAAAATAAGCGATGCTGATCACAATATTCCAACTGACTAATCAATAACTGCCCCTTTGAGTTCACATCAATTTCTGCCAGTGAGTTCAAAGGTAAAACTGCTTCTTCGGCACCATTAATGTATTGATATAAATGCGGCCCCAACTGTGTGTGATTTGCACTGTACCAAAGGCTGTCATTTTCGCCTTTTGCTAAGGTGCCATAAGCTGTGTGCTGAGAACTGATCACTGCGAACGGAGACTCAGCTTCTGATTGAATACGTTGTAGTTGAGGCGCGAAATACCCTTTTAAATAAGCTTCAAAATCTGGCCATAAGCGATCTAAGGTCTTACCTGTCACTAAGCGAGTATTCGACCCCACCATAAAGGGCACAATATTATTACTATAATTATTAACCAACGCCTTAATAGCGTCCTCTCCGTAAACATCATGAATAAACTTAAAAAAGTACACACCATATAAATAAGCCGTATTAAGCGGCCAGTCATGGGCGGCAACCGTATTAATTCTAGATAAAGGTTTTATGCCCGTTTCTACTTCAGCCCGCATCATAATTTCAAACAGAGATGACTGCCCTCTTCCAATGCCCTGCTCTGTCTGGGTTTCTTGATAGGTGGCCAGCCCTTCGGCAAACCAATTTGGGTGCAATGCATTAGGAAAAGTGAAGAATATACGCCCAAAAACCTTCCGTAATAGGTCAGGAAAACCTAATACCTTATCCATATGCAAAATATGCGTGTATTCATGATGAATCAATAATTTTAGCCAATCATCATAAACCAACAATTCACCGCTCGTGGGCGGTTGCATGAACAGTGTCATTGTATTATTTGGCATTGGCTGTGCGTAGCCATTGGTTTGATCAAAATCATCCAATAAAACAATGTGTGTTTTATTCTTGGGTTGCCACCTGAAAAACTCAGAAAGAGATTCATGACTTTGTTCTGACAAAGCCTCCACCTTCCCCACAAATGGATACAGTTCAGATGGATAATGAATAAAAAAATTAGGCGTTTCATAAGTCATCCAGTCAAGCTCAGGGTTGGCGGCCTGAGCAGACAAAGACAAACTTAATAACAAGGTATAAAAAAGTTTAGCTGTCAACTTCATCACGAATAAACACCCATTCCTTAGGTTTAGAAAGCGACTCACTAAAACGATAACCAGCTGTATCAAATTGTTTAATCTCTTCAACATCTTTAATTTGATTTTTAATCACATACGCAGCCATTAAGCCACGGGCCTTTTTTGCGTAAAAGCTAATGATTTTGTATTGACCATTTTTTTCATCTTTAAAAACTGGGGTGATGATATCGGCATTCAAAGTCTTTTTATTAATCGATTTGAAATACTCATTAGATGCTAAATTCAACAGGACTTCGCCCTTTTTCATTTCTGAATTTAATTTCTCAGTAATGGTATCGCCCCAAAATTCATATAAGTTAGCGCCGCGCTTATTCTCAAACTTAGTACCCATTTCTAATCGATAAGGTTGCATTAAATCTAATGGTTTTAATAATCCATATAAACCAGACAACATACGAAAATGTTTTTGTGCAAACTTCATATCTTTTTTCGAGAACGAATAGGCATCCAACCCTGTATACACATCCCCTTTAAAAGCATACACAGCGGGCCTAGCGTTGTCTTGATCAAACGGTTGCTTCCAATGTGCAAAGCGCCCAACATTTAAATCAGCAAGCTTATCACTTAGCTTCATCAGTTTAGCCACATCCACAGGCGTCAGTTTTTTCAACTGGTCAATTAATTCTTGGGCATCACCTAATAACTCAGGTTGTGTGAAATCCTGTATCGGTAATTCCGTTTCATAATCCAGAGTCTTGGCTGGAGAAACTAACATCAACATACAATTTATTTCCGAAAATCAAATTTAAACAACATTGGCGCATTTAGGCGGATCATTTTATTCGACCATCCCCTATAGTAGACAACAGCTGCCAGCGCCACCAATGCAAATAATTATAAAAATACTGCTTGGAGGTTTCCAATTATGGATCCAAAACCCGTCAATGGGCTAAATGTATTAAAAGGAACGATAGGTATATTGCCAGATATTGGCCGTATCCTTAAGGGAATTTATTACCTAGCCTCTGCAAAAGCCGACAAATACAGCTCATTGGGCCTAGTATTTGAAAAACGTACAAAGCAACAACCCAATAAATGCTTCCTCAAATATGAAGATCGCAGTTATACCTATGGTGAATTTAATACCTGGGCCAACCAAATCAGTCACCACTTAGCTTCACAAGGAATAAAAAGTGGCGACATTGTATCTTTGATGATGGAAAACCGCCCCGAAACCATCGCGTGTGTCCTTGCGATTACCAAATTAGGCGCCATTGTCAGCATGATCAACACCACTCAACGTGATGATGTTTTATTGCACAGCTTTACTGTCGTAGAGCCTAAAATGATCATCATAGGCGAAGAATGCGTTGACGCTTATGAGATTGTTAGACCCCGCTTGAAAGTTAGCTCCACTTGCAAGCACTATTACATGCAAGACGGTACTCATCACGCCGCCCCTGAAGGCTACACAGATTTAAACAGTGCAAGTAAAGACGCCTCTAAGGTGAACCCTGAAAGTACAAAGCTTGTACAGATGAAACAACCTGCCTATTACATATTTACCTCAGGCACCACAGGGTTACCCAAAGCTTCAATTTTAACCCATTACCGCTGGGTAAAAGCCATGGGCGGTTTTGGCCTATCAGCGTTCCGCTTAAGAAAAGAAGATATCTTTTACGTGTGTTTACCCCTATACCATAACAACGCCCTAACCGTTGCTTGGGCCAGCATTTTAGGCGCAGGAGCAACCATGGTTTTAACCCGGAAATTTAGTGCAAGTGGATTCTGGGATGACTGTCGCAAATACAGTGTGACGGCCTGTTGTTACATTGGAGAATTGTGTCGCTACTTATTAAATCAACCCCCTAAAGACAACGACCGTAATCACAGCCTTAGAGTCATTGGCGGTAATGGTTTACGACCTGACATTTGGATGGCGTTTAGAAAGCGCTTTGGTATCCCCCATATCATGGAGCTTTATGGCGCCAGCGAATGCAACATTGCATTCGTAAATGCCCTTAACTTAGATATGACCGCCGGCTACTGCCCATTAAGCTTTGAGGTTGTGAAATACGACATTGAAAAAGACAGCCCTGTATTAAACGAACAAGGCTTCATGATCCCTGTTGAAAAAGGTGAAACAGGGTTATTGCTCGGTGAAGTAACGGTGCGCAGCCCATACGAAGGCTATACCAATACGGCATCTAATAAAGGTAAAGTACTGGAAAATGTTTTAAAGCAAGGTGACAGTTACTTTCACAGCGGCGATCTGGTCCAAAAACAAGGGTATGGCCATGTGGCATTTGTCGATCGCCTAGGAGACACATTCCGATGGAAAGGTGAAAATGTCGCCACCACCGAAGTAGAAGAAGTGGCCAACCAATTTGATCAAGTCACCGAGTCTGTCGTATATGGCGTTCAAGTGCCCAATACCGATGGGCGTGCCGGTATGGCAGCCATTACATTGAATACCGAACTCAATCAGTTTGATATGAAAGGGTTTATGAGCCATGTAAAAGACAAACTCCCCTCTTATGCAGTGCCAATGTTTATTCGTGTTAGGCAAGAACAAGAAATTACCGGAACATTTAAACATAAAAAAAGCACACTTAAAGAGGAAGGCTTTGATCCTTCTATTGTGACGGAGCCACTCTTTGTATACACCTCAAAAACAAATGAATACCGCCCACTCACAGATGATTGGATCGATAATTTAAAAACAGGTTCGGTTAATTTTTAACGAAACAAAAAAAGCCAGCAAACTTGCTGGCTTTTTTTATACTGCGAAGAAAGTTCATCACGACACTTTAAAACTTGAAGTTTGATTACTTAAGTTACTGGCTTGCTGATTTAACCCTTCTACCGATGAACCAATGTTCTTCGCGCTTTCCATGCCGCTGTCACTTAAATCCTTAACACCACTTAAATTAGTATTAATTTCATCAATCACTGATGTTTGCTCTTCATTGGCCGATGCAACCTGATGAATACTGTCCGTAATACTGGTTAACGACACGGATATATCTTGTATGCTCTCTTCAGATGCTTTGGCATATTCT
>CAJXIT010000312.1 GCA_913054055.1 uncultured Thalassolituus sp. | reverse complement strand
GCTTATCCATCATGCCCATCAGGCCGCCCATGTTTTTCATTTGCATGAGCTGGTCTTTAAAGTCTTCTAAATCAAACCCTTTGCCTTTTTGAATCTTCTTGGCAAGTTTATCGGCTTTGGTTTTATCGATTTTGCGCTCAGCTTCTTCGATAAGGGTCATAACGTCACCCATATCTAAGATACGAGACGCCACACGGTCAGGGTGGAAAGGCTCTAGCGCATCGGTTTTTTCACCCATACCTAAGAACTTAAGAGGCTTACCCGTCACATGACGCACAGATAATGCAGCACCACCACGGGCATCACCATCGGCCTTGGTCAGCACCACACCGGTTAAAGGCAGCGCTTCATTAAAGGCTTTTGCTGTATTGGCCGCATCTTGACCTGTCATGGCATCGACCACAAACAAGGTTTCAACAGGAGTAATGGCTTTATGCAAATCTTGAATCTCAGCCATCATTTCATCATCAATGGCTAAGCGACCTGCGGTATCCACAATCAATACATCAGCAAATTGCGTTTTGGCTTCTTTAATGGCCGCCTTGGCGATATTAATAGGCTTTTGCGAGATATCTGAAGGGAAGAACTGTGCGCCCACTTCGTTAGATAAGGTTTCTAGCTGCTTGATGGCCGCTGGACGATAGACATCAGCGGATACCACCATGACCTTTTTCTTTTCACGCTCTTGAAGAAAGCGGGCTAATTTTGCAACGGTTGTGGTTTTACCCGCACCTTGCAGACCCGCCATAAGAATCACGGCAGGGGGTTGAGCCGCAAGGTCAAGGCCTTCGTTGGCCTCACCCATCACGGCTTGCAGCTCTTCATGAACAATTTTTAAGAAGGCTTGGCCAGGGCTTAGGCTTTTTAATACCTCGCTGCCAATGGCACGCTCTTTTACCTGATTGGTGAAGGCTTTCACCACAGGTAATGCCACATCGGCTTCTAATAAGGCCATGCGTACTTCACGCAATGTGCCCTTAATATTATCTTCGCTTATTTTAGCTTTGCCGCTAATGGCTTTTAAAGCGCCATTTAAGCGGTCTTGCAAATTCTCAAACATCTATACATCCGTCGCCACAGTGTGCACAATTGGCAAGTATTATAAAGGGAACCCATTAATATGTCTCAGGTTCCTAGTAATTGAATGATCCATAACTAATAAAAAGCAGGACAAATCGATTCATGGCCACAGTAATTGCCGTCTTTGCCATCATTTTTTACATTTTAAGCAGCTTTCGCCAATATCAAACCATTGCCGATCAAGGGGGCCGTAATCGCAAGCAAGTAATTATGCTTGGGTCCGTGGCCGTAATGCTTCATGGTGTTGCGTGGTTTTCACAGCTAAGCACCCATAATGGCATTAACTTTAGCTTTTTCAATGTGGGTTCTTTAATCTCACTTGTGATTGGCATCATGATTTTATTAAGCTCTTTCAAAAAGCCACTGGAGAACTTATTTCTAGGTGTGTTTCCAATGGCAGCCATCCTAATTGTCATTAACCTCTTAGTAGATACAAGTGACCAGGCCAGAATGATCACA
This sequence comes from uncultured Thalassolituus sp., assembly GCA_913054055.1. Classification (GTDB taxonomy): domain Bacteria; phylum Pseudomonadota; class Gammaproteobacteria; order Pseudomonadales; family Oceanobacteraceae; genus Bermanella. The sequence goes on along the minus strand of CAJXIT010000312.1, from coordinate 2,806 downwards.
GATCATGGATTAGCGGCTCACATTATTCTTTCCATCATGGCTTACAGCATTCTGACCATTGCAGGCTTTCAAGCGGTACTTTTAATGGTGCAGGATCATCAGCTAAAACATAAGCACATGAGCGGCATTGTTAAGATTTTGCCTCCACTGCAAACCATGAACCGACTGCTGTTTGAAATCTTACGTGCAGGAACATTGCTACTCACTCTGGCCATTGTTTCAGGGTTTGTATTCTTAGACGACCTGTTTGCACAGCACCTTGCTCATAAAACGGCATTTACTTTATTAGCATGGCTGACATTTGCACTGCTTCAACTGGGGCACTGGCGCTTTGGCTGGCGTGGTAACGTAGCGTCAAAATGGACCCTAGTCGGCACAGGTCTTTTGATACTGGCTTATTTTGGCAGCAAGCTGGTGCTAGAGATCATTCTTGGTCATAGCTAGAAAAGCGCTCATGTAAGTTTTTTCTGATACACTTGCAATATTATTAGCCATAGAGAAAACCGCGCGTGAGCGACATACCTTTAAGCCTGCTGTTTGCAGCCTTGTTCTTCTTAATCATTTTTTCTGCTTTTTTCTCCAGCTCTGAAACTGGCATGATGTCGTTAAATCGATATCGTATGCGCCACCTTGCCAAACAAGGTCACAGCGGTGCAAAACGTGCGTCAAAATTGCTCGCCCGCACTGACCGCTTAATTGGTGTCATCCTGATTGGTAATAATTTTGTAAACATCGCGGCCGCTTCCATTGCTACAATTATTGCTCAACGTATTTGGGTCGACAACCCTGAACTAGGCGTGTCCATCGCTACGATACTGCTTACCCTCGCTATTTTAATTTTCTCAGAAGTGACCCCTAAAACCATCGCGGCTAATCACCCTGAAAAAATTGCATTCCCAGCCAGTTTTTTATTACAACCCCTACTGATTTTATTAATGCCATTCGTATATGTGGTGAACGCCATTGCTAACGTCTTAATTAAAATCACAGGCCTAAAACTGGATCAAAACAGCAAAGACTTATTAAGTACCGAAGAGTTTAGAACCTTGGTTCACGAAGCCGGTGCATTAATTCCGGCCAAGCGTCAGCAAATGCTGTTATCCATACTGGATTTAGAAACCGTTCGAGTAAACGACATCATGGTCCCACGCAGCGAAATAGTGGGCATCGATTTAGATGATGACATTCGCGACATTGAAACCATCTTACGCACCAGCCAACACACACGCCTGCCAGTATGGAAAGGCAATATAAATAATATTATTGGCATGCTACACATGCGAAACGCGGCCAAAGTATTAGCTCAGCCCGAATTTAACAAAGCAGAATTACTGCAAGTGACACGTGATCCGTACTTTGTGCCAGAAACGGCGCAATTACATAATCAATTATTTAACTTTCAAAAAGAACAGCGCCGAATTGCCATCGTGGTAGACGAGTATGGCAACGTGCAAGGCATTGCCACACTAGAGGATATATTAGAAGAAATTGTAGGCGACTTTACTAGTGACATGTCAGCAACCAGTCAAGACATTACCCCGCAAGACGATGGCAGCTTTATCATTGATGGCACCACCAACATTCGCGACTTAAATAAAGCCTTGGATTTTGATTTACCGATTACCGGCCCTAAAACCTTCAGTGGTTTAATCATTGAAGCGTTAGAGTCCATTCCAGACAGTAATATTTGCTTGAAGATTGAAGACTATCAAATTGAAATTCTGAAAGTAAAAGCCAACATGATTGCCACCGCTAAAGTGACAAAAGTTTAATTCTTTTGTCACCTAACAATACTTTTTTATCCCAACCCTTGGCCGTTTTCATTTTAGTGATTTCGGCCAGTCTGTTTGCTTCAAATCACATTGCTGCTCGGTTTGCGTTTGATAACGACACAGGGTTGTTGCTGGCCATCATTGCCAGAGGCTGTGTTTCACTGCTGCTCATGCTTACCATTGCCTGGCAGCGTAAAGCCTCTTTTTATGTCCCACCCCACTTAAGAAAATGGCAATTACTATTAGGCCTGTTAATCGCAGGGCAAAGCTTGGCTTTGTATTCCGCCATTACCTTAATCCCTGTGGCTATGGCTTTATTATTAGTGAACACCTGGCCCATGATGTTTATTGTCAGCAGCTGGATCATGGGTAAACGAGAACCCAATATCAAAACATTATTTATTCTTGTATTTATTTTATTGGGATTATTTTTTGTTTTAGATATTAGTCCTGACATACAAATGCATGAACAACAGATGCTAGGCATAGCCTTTGGGCTTTTATCCGCTGTGTTGTTAACCCTTACCATGTGGATCACTCAATACCAATTGGCCGACATTCCCGGTTCGGTACGCAGCAGTTACACCATGTTAGGGGTGGTGCTTGCCATGATCATATTAGGGGTGATTGGCATTGTGCCTGATGGCCTTTCCTTACCAAATAATTCACAGGGCTGGACTGGTTTGGCTTTATTGGCACTTTTTTATGGCGTAGCCATGACTTTATTATTTGTGCTGGCACCTAAGCTGGATATGAGCCGCAATTCGCCCATTTTAAATGTGGAACCGGTTGTGTCTTTAGGCTTGGCTTATGTGTTTTTAGGGCAGCTATTAAATGGCGGCCAGCTGATTGGTGGCGCCATGGTGGTGATTGGCATTATTAGTATTGGTTTGATGCGATAATTGGTTAAGGACCAACATAAGTCAGTCCTACCCCATTAGTATACAAGCCATTGATTACAGCGTAATCTCAACCGCTGAAGAACATTCAATGGCGGTGGTTTTCGCCTCTTCAATGCTGTCTCCTGTTGCTAA
>CAJXIT010000311.1 GCA_913054055.1 uncultured Thalassolituus sp. | reverse complement strand
CAATTTTAACCGGTGCCACTAAAGAGCTGTTTGAACCAATGAATGCGCCATCACCGATTTCAGTTTTAAATTTATTCACACCATCGTAATTACAGGTAATGGTACCCGCACCAATATTGGCACCTTTACCAATGACGGCATCGCCAATGTAAGTTAAGTGATTAACTTTTGAACCTTCGCCGACGATGGATTTTTTCACTTCACAGAAGTTGCCTACTTTGGCGCCGTTTTCTAATTGAGCACCAGGGCGTAAACGAGCATACGGACCAATGTCACAGGCTTCTTTGATTAACGCATCTTCAATATGACTGAACGCTTTTACCTGAGTACCTGCAGCAATCACACTGTCTCTAATGATGCAGTTAGCTTCTATGGATACACCGTCTGCTAGGATAACGTCGCCTTCTAAAATCACGTTGGCGTCTATTACAACATCACGACCGACTTTTACTTCACCTCGAATGTCTAAACGAGACGGGTCTAACACGGTGACACCTTGTGCCATTAAGTCGTTAACTAAACGGGCTTGATACCAGCGCTCTAATTCGGCTTGCTGTGCGCGGTTGTTTACACCATACGTTTCTTCAGCAAATTCTGGTTGAAGGGTTTCAACAGCGATACCTGCATTAACCGACATTTCGATCACGTCCGTTAAATAATATTCACCTTGAGCATTGTCATTGGAAAGAGCAGGTAGCCATTCATGAAGTTTCTCGGTAGGAACTGACAAGATACCCGTATTACATTCTTGAATATCTAGCTCGGCTTCGTTTGCGTCTTTGTGCTCAACAATAGCCTTAACGTTATGATCAGCGTCGCGAACGATACGCCCATACCCTGATGGGTCGTCCATATTGACAGTTAACAACCCGGTTTTATTTTCTTTAGCGATATCCACAAGCGCTTGTAATGTATTGCTTTGGATAAGAGGCACATCACCGTAAAGAATCAGGGTAACGCCATCGGCTTCTAAATTGGGCAGCGCCATTTTAACCGCATGACCTGTACCGTGTTGCTCAGTTTGTAGAGCCCAGCGAATATCGTCTTCTTCAGCAAACATTGACTGAACCACTTCAGCACCGTGACCCACAACCACATGCAATGCTTGTGCATTCACAACGCGAGCCGCATCCAATACATGGGCTAACATGGGTTTTCCAGCGATTGGGTGCAACACTTTAGGCAGGTCTGATTTCATGCGCGAGCCTTGGCCCGCTGCAAGTACAACAACTTCGATATTCATGGCGATTAATTCACTTCCGATGCTTGGCTTGAGTCTATTCTAAGGAATTCATCGTATGGATGATGAGACCAAAACCGTCCTTTTTATTATCTCTCTGTCAAAATCCGGCTGACAGTAAAATTTAGGTTGCCCAGTCTATTCAGTTTGTTACGATTTACAATCCACTTTGTCACAAAAAAAATGACAACAATGAACTTAACAGCACTGACTCAACTGGGTCTAACTGATCGCGAAATAGCCATTTACCATGCTTTGTTATCACTGGGGCCTGCATCAATAAGGGATCTAGCGGAAAAGGCCAATATTAACCGTGGCTCAACCTATGAAACCTTAAAGGTGTTAGTGAGCAAAGGAATTGTCAATTATTTACCAAAAGGTAAACGCCGAGTTTTCCAAGCAGAAGACCCAGATCGCCTTTTAGATTTAGCCGAAGAAAAGCGCCAATCTTTAGAAAATACCCTGCTAGAGCTGAAGACAGACATTATTCCGGGCCTAAAACACCTAAAGACTGACATGGTGGCCGGCAATGTACGCTTCTATGAAGGAGACGATGGTGTTGAGCTTGTGTTGCGTGACATACTCAGCAGTGTGGATCGTAGCAAGAAAAAAGAATACAGCGTTATATCCACCCAAGCCTTACGTGAGCACTTGTATCGCCCTTTCCCTAACTTCACCAAACAACGAGTTGCCAAAGACATTAAGGTGAGAGTAATCGCCATTGGGGATGGTGGTGATGAAGCCCAGTTAGCCGAACGTAAATGGATGAAAGGACAAGGTGACGCGTCTTACATTGCCATCTACCCACCCAAAGTAGCTATGATCAGTCTTGCCGATAACAACTACCCGGTTGTGGTGGTAATTGATAGTGATGCTATCGCGGGTACTCAGCAAATGATGTTTGATACCTTGTGGGGGGCGCTCTAAGCTGCTTCAGATAAAGTAAATCTTTGTAAACATAAACTGGGTTAGAAACGCGCCTAAGCGTATTTATTAGCCCAGCATTTCAAATCCATAAGTTATGATCAACGAATACTTATCCCCAACATCACAGAGTTCACATCATTAGTCACCTGTGAATAAGTCACACTTAAACCTAAGCCTTTAGGTAAATGCCATTCGAAACCCGCCGCTAGTTGGCTTTCATAAGTAATATCTTTACCGGTATCTGACGAGTCTGCATTGATTCGAGCGGCACTCACTTTAGCAAAGCCGCTAAGTTGACTGGTTAGCATAGCAGACCCTCTTAACCCCAGCTGCACCACAGTCATACGCATAGAATAAGGATCACCGATTTCATCTTCTCCATCTATGGTGCCCACATTTCCGTATCCACCATCAAGCGCCAAAGAAGTAATGCCATAATCAGTCACATACATGGGTGCACTTAAGCCAATAAAAATACCACGGCCAGTAGAGTAAGCTGAGTTTGAGTGGTTACTGTTAATTAAAGCCAGCTCGAAACTTTCATTGTTTAAAATGAATGAGCTTTCTTCTGCTTGAAGTGACGACACAAATAATAGGGTTGTTAGCACCATCAATTTATTAACTTTACTCATAACCCATTCCTTTGACATTTATTTCATTATCTATCTCATCACAAACAAGATAATGATCTTTATCAATTTGTCTTTCAAATGGCTCATTAAACCTAAGCATGTTGTGCACTTCTACCAATATCTCCCAACACTGATACTGATTTCATCATGGTTTTTATTATTAAAGTTAAATCGCATATCCATTTCGGTTGATATTTCATAACGTAGCCACAGGTCACTTTCTATAGCTTCTACATCCGTATTCACAAAATTAGTATATAAGATATTTCCAACTGCTTTTATATCATCTGTCATTCTAATGTTAATTCCAAACTCTGCTCCAACAAACAACCCTTCATCAGAAATATCATCAGCCTCGAACCCCATTTGAACTAAGCTTGAAAGATAAATATTATCTTGGACTATCCACTTTGTTATACCTTTTCCACCTCTAACCACATAATTTATACAACTCGAACAATCATAAGACTGCCCTTCTAGTGACACCTTAAAATTCCATGCAAGTGGATTATCACCTGGCAAGCCAGTTGAATAGCTATTCATATTTCTTAATGATAATAAATCTAAATAATCTAAAGCTAAACCTGTTTCTTTTCCATATACAGATAAGTCCATCATTGATAAGGCAGCACCTTTTATATGTCCATAACTGGTATCTAAATCATCATAATATGCTGGCCTTATTCTTAGTTTTGCTAACTCATTTAGTTTATTAATTTTTGTCATTGATACTGACATATATGAAGGGCTATGACCTATATGTGGCGTATTGTTTGAGTCAACTTGATGATTAATATTGTGAATAGGTAACATTAGTCTTTTGGCGATTATGGCTCTATATTCGTTGCTATCATGAAAACGAGTATTAGGCGAAATAAATCCATAGTAGTCCGTAAGACTATCTAATATTTTAATTACTGAACCAGATGATAATTTAGAGAATCCATGAGAGTTTAGATGCTGTAAATCCATAATGACCTTTAACATCTCAGATTTTTCAACACCTGATAGGTTTTCATATTTTGAATATAATTTACTTTGTTTAGACGGAATATATGTGACCTCTTTGATTATTGGTCGGCTGTTATTTTTTGCTTCAGCTAATCTTTGTAAAACCGATTGAGGAGCTTCCCACGGTAAATAATCTTTAGTAAACGTTTGATCTGTTACTAATTCAATTAGTTCAGCCATTCTATATGCACAATTACGATTGAAAAAATAGTAATCGTGTGTGACCCCTAACATCTCCCATGTATGTGCAACTAAAAGCTCTGTAGCCTCTGCAGGTAATTCTAATTCATACTCCCAGAGATCTCTCAATTCACTATCGCTATACTCATGAAGATGATAGTAATAACTCTGAGCAGTAAACGTTGAGTCATATAAGCCAAAAATTCCTTTAAGAATATATAAGATCATATTTTCATCAGGAGGTATTCTAGCACCATAGTTTATTGCCGTATTTTCGAGATCTAATACCCCTTTTTTAAATGAGTTTAATTTAAATAATAAATGCCCATAATATGAAGCAGGATTGCCCAAATACCCTGTCGCAAAT
>CAJXIT010000310.1 GCA_913054055.1 uncultured Thalassolituus sp. | reverse complement strand
TAGCTGCTCGTCAATACTTCTTTCCAATTTTTTTGTAATAACCTAAATGACATTTTTTTGTAGGGAGAAATAAAATAAATGAGCAGCATGATGCAGGCTAATGTTTCTGCCAGTCCGGTTGCCAATGCGGCGCCTTTCAGTCCCCACCCTAAATGTGCAATGAATACATAATCCAAGATCATGTTGCTGCCAGATAGCACTAATAAAGCAATGGCTGCAAAGGTGGCACGGCCATCTGTGCGGGTGAAATAATACAGCCCAATGGTCACCATATTCACAACAAAAAAAGCAATGCTGATTCTAAAATAATCAGACATAAGGGGCTTTAATTCAGGTGTCGCCCCTAAACCATTAAAAATACTTTCCTCAAAAATATAACTTAAAGATAAAACGGATATACCAAAGAAAACCGCGACGATCATTACTTTACTGAAGATATTGGAGGCTGCGGTTAAATTATTTTCCCCTATGTATTTTCCCGCCGCCACAGAACCTCCAATGGCTAACATAAAACCTATGCCGAATGTGATATTGAGAAATGGAATGATGAGGTTAATGGCAGCCAAGGCAGACGTGCCCACATAATTACCAATGAATATACCATCCACAATTTGAGCCGATGAAAAGGCAATTAACCCCACCAATGAAGGAATCACAAGAGAGAAAAAATTACGGCTAATGGATGCGGATAAAACAGGATTATACTGTGTAACTGATGGGTTAGGAGCCAGGTCGCGTGTTTGCGTTTGCATGTCTATTAAGCTCCAGAATGGTATTTAGCAAACGTATTTTGCAGGAAAATAAAAACCTACTCTATAGGCAGTAATGGGTATTTATTTGCCTTGATCATTGTGAGTTCACTGATCAAACAAGCTGGCAATGTTGCTTTTGCCAGCTTGTTTGATGGCTTTAGTTAACGCTATCCAGTGCTTGGCTAACATCGGCAATGATATCGTCAATGTTTTCAATACCGACCGAGATGCGAACCAAGTCCGTACTGACGCCTGCTTTGGCCAATTCTTCTTCGTTCAATTGGCGGTGCGTTGTAGAAGCTGGGTGACAGGCAAGGGATTTGGCATCGCCAATGTTCACTAAGCGTAAAATCATTTGCAGTGCATCAATGAATTGCGTGCCTGCCTCTAGGCCGCCTTTAATGCCAAAACTTAAAATGCCAGAAGCTTTACCATTCGTGATCTTTTTACATGTGGCTTGGTAAGGGCTATCAGCCAATGCTGCATAGTTAACCCAATCCACTTTATCGTGGTTGGATAAATACTCCGCCAGTTTTTCTGCGTTTTCACAATGACGTTCCATGCGTAATCCAAGGGTTTCTAATCCTTGTAAAATTTGGAAAGCATTCATAGGGGAAATAGCAGAGCCCGTATTGCGCAAAGGCACCACGCGGCAGCGACCAATATAGGCGGCGGCACCTAAGGCTTCTGTATACACCACGCCATGGTAAGATGGATCAGGCGTATTCATGATAGGGAAACGCGCTTTGTTAGCGGCCCAATCGAATTTTCCAGAATCCACAATGATGCCACCAATGGAAGTACCGTGACCACCAATGTATTTTGTTAGTGAGTGCACAACGATGTCGGCACCGTGTTCAAATGGGCGGCATAAAAAAGGCGTGGCGACCGTGCTGTCTACAATTAACGGCACACCGTGTTTGTGCGCAATCTCGGCCAATTTTTGGATGTCGACAATATTGCCTGCGGGATTACCGATGGTTTCGCAGAATAATGCCTTAGTATTTTCGTCAATCGCTGCTTCAAAGCCTGCGTAATCATCATGGGAAACCATGCGTACGTCTATGCCTTGCTTTGGGAAGGTATGGGCAAATAAATTGTATGTGCCGCCATACAGTTGGCTGGTACTCACAATGTTAGAACCCACTTCACAAATACATTGAATGGCGTAGGTAATGGCCGACATACCAGACGCAACAGCCAATGCGCCAATACCACCTTCCATGGCTGCAACGCGTTCTTCTAATACCGCAGTGGTTGGGTTCATGATGCGCGTGTAAATGTTTCCTGGCACAGCCAGGTTAAATAAATCTGCACCGTGCTGAGTATCATCAAATGTATAGGATGTGGTTTGATAGATCGGTACTGCAGCCGCTTTTGTGGTGGCTTCTGATTCGTAACCGTGATGTAGGGCCAAGGATTCAAGTTTCATCTTTCTTCTTCTTTTTGATCAGTTGGTTAACTTTTGAAAACTGATAATGTGCCTAAATTTTTGCGAGAGCAATAGGCAGAATACAAAAAGTAAGCGTTAAAAAGAAAAAAGCAGCCGAAGCTGCTTTGAATCAAATTTAACTTTAATGGTACTCATGTGTTTTACCAAAATGCTTCATCTTCCACATCCGGCGGGGCATCGTATTGATTGGTTTCGTCGTTACGCTGGTTTTGCAGGTCATCAAGTAAAGAGCCTGTGCGTTTTATTGCTGTATCTCGTTCAACATCTTCTTTGCCTGTGTCGCCTTCTTCATTGTAACCACCGGCACGAGATGCAATGGCTTTATCCATGCGTTTGTTTAATACCACAATGGCGATGCGACGGTTAATGGCGTTTGAGGGGTCGCCAATATCAAAGTGTGCTTTGTCACCCATGCCGACCACTTGCGCAATTTTTTCTTCGTCGAGCCCTGCATCACCCAATGCTCGGCGAGCTGAGTTGGCGCGACCAGCAGATAACTCCCAGTTCCCGGCATCCCAAGCATTAGATGTGCCTGAACTATCTGTGTGCCCAGAGATGGAAATACGGTTGGGCACCGCCGCTAAAATTGGGGCCATTTCATAAAGGATATCTTCGGCATAATATTTCAACCGTGATGAGCCGGGATCAAACATTGGGCGATTGGTTTTATCCACCACTTGAATACGCAAACCTTCACTGGTGATATCCACTTTAATTTGATCTTTATAAGGGCTTAATGTGGCGCTGTCGTTAATCTTTTGCTGAAATTCTGATTCCATGGATTCTAAGCGGGCTTGCTCAATGGCATCGGCAGCGCTTTCAATCTCTTCAGCTTGTAAAACTTTTGTTGGGTCTACCGTGGGGCTGGTTGCCACATTATCTTGTACAGATGGGCTGCCTCCTAGGTCAATTACCCATTTGCTGGGAACCTTGGTGCCGTCTTCATATGCGGCAGGGTCGTTGAAATAACCGGCCACTTTGGCGATTTCTTCTTCGTTTGATGAATTGATTAACCACAGAATTAAGAACAGAGCCATCATGGCCATGGCAAAGTCAGCCATTGCCACTTTCCACGCGCCACCATGGTGTGCATCATGCCCTTTTTTTACACGACGGATAATGACGTTATGTTGTTCAAACTTATCCATGTTTGTTTGTCATTTCCGATTAAAATTAAATATATAAAGCGTCGCTATTCAATCAGCGTCCGCGCACTTTGCTTTCTAATTCGCTGAAGGTTGGGCGGTCGTGAGCAAATAAAACTTTACGACCAAATTCCACAGCTAGCTGGGGAGGCAATCCATTTACCGATGCCACAATGGTGGCTTTGGCTGACTCGTATAACTTAATCTCTTCATGAACAATGTGCTCCATCTTGGAAGCAATGGGGCCAAATAAACCGTATCCAAATAACACCCCAGAAAATGTGCCCACTAATGCGGCCGCAATGTGTCGGCCTATTTCTTCCATGGGACCATCAATGGAACCCATGGTGATGACGATACCTAATACCGCGGCCACAATGCCAAATCCGGGCATGGCATCCGCGATTTTTTGTACGGAGCTGGAAGGCTGGGTCAGCTCATGTAATCGAGAATCGATTTCCATATCCATTAGGGCATCTAGCTCATGAGCTTGCATGTTACCTGCGGCAATGAGCCTGAAGTAATCGGCGACAAAGTCCGATAGTGCATGGTTTTGTTGAATCGCGGGGTATTTAGAAAAGATACCGCTGCTTTGAGGGTTTTCCACATCCCCCTCAATGGACATCATGCCCTCTTTACGGCTTTTATTTAGGATGTCATAAATCAGGCTTAGATTGTCCATATGCATGGCTTTGTTGGCTTTTCCGCCCATCACCACTTGAGGCATTAATTTAAATATGCCGGAATGGACAGGGCCTGGGTTGCCCACAATGTGGGCGCCAATGCCTGAGCCTAAAATAATGAGAAATTCATAAGGCTGCCATAGCGCTGCCAGCACGCCGTGACTACCGATATAGCCAAAAACGATACTACAAATAACGATGGCGAAGCCGAGAAAAAACAGCATTCTTTAAATATCCCTATTCACTCACGCATCCTTAACTTAGTCTGCTTTATAGGTTAACTGCCATCACAGCAGTAGCTTTAATAAAACATTTCTAGCGAGGACTTTCTTAATTCCAATGAAAGTGAGTCAC
>CAJXIT010000309.1 GCA_913054055.1 uncultured Thalassolituus sp. | reverse complement strand
ATTAATAGACCTGCAATGGCATCCCCTTTTACAAATTTACTGGCACCATCCATGGCACCATAAAAATCCGCTTCACTGGCTACTTCCGAACGACGAGTTTTGGCTTGGTCTGCATCGATTAAACCGGCGTTTAAATCCGCATCAATTGCCATTTGCTTACCGGGCATGGCGTCTAATGTAAAACGGGCGCTTACTTCAGATACTCGCCCTGCACCTTTGGTCACCACCACAAAGTTAATGATCATTAAGATCATAAACACCACTAAACCAACCGCATAGTTACCACCTACCAATACTTCACCAAAGGCTTCGATCACTTTACCCGCTGATGCGCCGCCTTCATGACCTTCTAATAAAACCACACGGGTGGACGCCACATTGAGCGCCAAACGCAATAAGGTAGCGACCAATAAAACACTAGGAAAAATAGCAAAATCTAAAGGTCGGCCAGCATAAATACTGACCATAAGTACGATGATAGAAAGGGCAATGTTAAAGGTAAAAAAGATATCCAAAAGCACCGTGGGCACGGGTAAGGTCATCATGCCCAATAAAATCATCAGCATAAGAGGCACGCCAAGATTGCCAGACGCCAATGCTTTTAGCTGGGTAAAACCCAATTGTAGACTGCCTACTGTCGGTAACGATAACTTGCCAACTGCCATGAGGATTACTTCTACTTCTTATTGTTTATTTGACACTAATGAGCAGTAGTGCAAGAAGGTGGCCATGTTTGGGCGGGGTCACGAGGAAAGAGGTTGGCTTGAATTGCTGTTAATAAATTGGGGAAAAGCCCTGCTGGTTTCTACGTTTTAGTGGCATTAAAAAGCTAGAAACCAGCAAGTGTGAGAACATTTTTAAGCAAATAATGTTTCTAAATAAGCATTCATAAACTTACCTTGAGGATCAAGCTGCCTACGAACCTGATCAAACTCATTCCACTTAGGGTAATGCTGCTTAAGCTGCTCAGCGTTCATGGTGTTCAGTTTACCCCAATGTGGACGCCCCCCAAATTTTTGTAGGATCGGCTCCACTGCCGCAAACAGGGGTTTGTAATCTTCTTGAAAAAAGCGATGAACGGCAATGGAACAGGTTTCTCGACCATAAAAAGGACTTAACCAAATGTCATCTCCTTGGATATAGCGTATTTCAAAAGGAAAAAATACTTCAGGAAAATTATTCTCAACCGTTGCACGAATTTCTTTAAACGCCGCTACCATGTTTTCACGGGGTAAGTGATATTCCATTTCATTAAAGCGTACATTGCGTTCACTGGCGTAGTTCTGCCAAGAATTTGCAATGGTCACTTCTTTTGAAATGGTTTTCATATAAGTGCCTAATACAAATTCACGCAGCTTAGGGCTCCAACTCAACATATCACGGGCCAATTTCAAATCTTCGGCGCCGTCATTTTGATCAATTTTATCCGTGGCAGAAACGGGCTCAGTGGTAACGTTTTGCACATCAGTAAAACCCATTCCTGTAAACGGAATATAATAAAATTCATAATTACGATTATTACTTGCAAGGGATTCAGATTGTTCAAGAATGTCTTCAATGGGTAGCCAAGTGGTTTCACGCTTTAAGCGATATTTTGGCGTATTTTGCATGGTCACTTGTGTAACAACCCCAAGGGCACCTAAGTTGACTCGCGCGGCATGAAATATGTCAGGGTTTTGAGTGCGGCTGCATTCTAAAATATCGCCACTGGCTGTCACCAATTGCAACCCCTCTACAAAACTGGACATACAACCTATGTTTTCACCGGTACCATGAGTCGCTGTTCCCAGTGCACCGGCTAAGGTTTGCTCGTCAATATCAGGCATATTCAACAGTGCTTGACCAGTGGCAGCCAAAGGTTCACCAATATCACCCAGGCGTGTGCCAGCCCAAATAGTGGCTTGGTTTTTACTGGCATCATGACTCACCACGCCACTTAATCGTGACAATGATAATATGGTGTCATCCGTTGGTACCAAAGGCATAAAGCTGTGGCCTGCTCCGACTGGGCGAATTTTTCCTTTGGCACTTGTAATCAGTGTTTGCAGTTCTTCAACAGAAGCAGGCGCCTTACGAAACTCAGGGTAACAAACCTGTGAGCCAGACCAATTTTTCCAAGGAATGCGTTTGCTTTTATCACCTGCAGCAAAGACTAAATTTGGCGATACCGCGATTCCGGCCGCAGCCATCATTAAGTTATTCAATAAAGAACGACGTGAAACCATTAAGTGATTTCCTTTTTTATTTATTCTAATTATTCAGTATTTATTGTTGTGACATAAAATCGATTAAAGCGGAAAATTCATCCATACCGCATTCCATGCATAAACCAAATGGCGGCATACCACCCTTACCATTAATGACATTCTCAAGAAGCTGTTCTTTGCTGGAATCTGATATAAGGTCAGCCCAGTGAGATTGATCACCGGTTAACGGCGCACCCGTGGCTTCAACTGTATGGCAGTTTCGACAGGTACGCTGATAAATCTCAGCCACAACAGGGTCTTTAGGAACAAGTGTTTGGGCCGTTGCGAGGACGTCTTGCTTTGATGGACCTGAATCACAGGCTGTGAACAATATCGTTGAGGCGATAATAAGAATGTTGCGCAATAATATGGAATGGCCCATGGAGTAACCTTGATTATATTTTTGCTCGCTATATTGACCCTTATAGGGTTTAGGGTCAATTTGCGATTTGGCCACTTTCAGTCAATCTCATTCAACTAAAATACCGTTAATGCTGATCTGTCACATCCAACGGCACTTTAAACTGAACGGAGAAACCACTGCCTGTGATAGGGAATAATATACGGCCATTTAATGAGCGCGTGACCATGTTGTAAACCATGTATAAACCAAGCCCAATGTGTCCTTCTGGCCCCCGCTTAGTTGTAAAAAATGGCTGGCATAAGTTTTTTGCCATTTCTTTTTTAATGCCTTGACCGTTGTCACTGAAAGTAACTGTTAACTCACCTTCAGGGCTTTTCTCAGCACGAATCCAAATTTTAGGGTCCTGCCCTTTGTCCGCCATGCTGTGTACCAATGCATTATCAATCAGTTGAGAAATAATCACTGAAATAGCTTTAGCATAACTATGCAATCGAATGTCCACCGGGCAAATCGTATCCACCCGCCAGCCAGCCATGCGCCAACGTTTATTTTCAACCGCCTCATCAATCACGTCAGCCAGAACAAAGTGACTGGCTTTTAAACCAAGGTGTTGAGCGCTCACTTCTCTAAAGCGTTTCACTACTTTGGTAATACGCTTTTGATTACTTTCTAATAAACCTAGAGATTGATACGCCAATTTAGTAAACGCTTCATAATCATTTATTTGTGCATTACCTTCTGCCTGTAGCTGGTAAACATCATCTAGGCTTTCACGAATAAACGCCGTAGTGGCAACATTGCTGCCCATAGGTGTATTAATTTCTTTGGCAATACCAATAGAAAATTGCTCCATGATGTGCATGCGCTCACGATCCAATTCCATGCGCAGTTTTTCAGAATTAATTCTTTCGGTTACTTCTTGAATAGAGCCTTCAAAGACTTCCACATTATTATCATTATTAAAGCGCATACTGATGCTTAACCAGCGCTCTTTCGCGTTATGATCTTTTATATGAATCTCTTTATTGAACACCGCACCTTTCTTTCTAGTTTCCCTAACAATATCTTGGAATTCGTTAAAATCAGACTCTAAGTAACCACGAATATCTTTTACTTCAGCTAACATGTCTTCAGGCTGGTCAAATCCAAAAAGTTGAGCACAAGCATCATTCACACTGATAAGTTGATAGTGTTTGTCCGCTTGAAAGTTACCGATTGGAGAGGATTCATATAAATCTTGATAGCGCTGTAATGCTTTTACATGCTGCTTTTGACTGGTTAACAATGCTCTTTCAGTTTTACGCTTTTCTTTATTCACTGCATTAATTCGGTCTGCCAACGAAAAGGCTAAAAATAACACTTCTAGTATTGAGCCAAATACATAGCCATATTGGCTAAGAATATTGGTTTCGCCAAAACCTAACCCCCTAAAATTCAATATGATGATGCCCGCTAAAAAAAGCGCCCACGCACAAGTAAAGTAGCGGGCCGCGGTAAACCCTTTAAACCAAAGATATGCACTGATTAATAACCCTGAAATAAACCCAGTCACACCCACCATGACGACCACTGGTACAATACTGTTGTAAGGCAAAATAAAGATAAATGGGATTAATCCCATTACCACTAAACGCAACTCAACAAAATAACGATAAAGGTACGGACTGCTGTCCTTTAATTTTAGAAACTCAACTATGAAGGTAAAAATGGCCAGTTGATATAACGCATATGACAACGGAAAACTGTACTTGTTGATTTCAGGCACTTCTGGCCACAACCAAGAAAAACCACGACC
>CAJXIT010000308.1 GCA_913054055.1 uncultured Thalassolituus sp. | reverse complement strand
AATAATTGATAAGTTCTGAGAAGTTAATCTCAGCATCGGATTTCCAGCGGTTAAATAAATATAGGCCCAATGAAAAACTAAAGTCTTGTTTGGCCTTGATGTAGTTATCTTCTGGTTCGCCAAAAAATAAGGCCGAAAGAGATCCGCGTGAGTCACTACGTTCTTCTGCTTTTTGGCGGTAATTTTTCCAAAGTTTATTTAGTTCATCGTCATAACGGATTTTATCAGGGGCTTGTAGCCACTTTTGGAATTTCTCGCGCTTTTCTTCTTCGATGCGCTCGTTTAATTTGCCTGATGGGATTTCAGTTTCAGTGATGCGACTGTAGTGACCTTTTGATGTGGAAAAAATTCTTTTCCTGAGGGTTAGGTACCGCATGTAGCGATAGGTCATTCTGAATATGTTGTGATGCTCAGAAGGAGACGCAGCTAACTCCATATTGGAGTTTTTTTCAATGGCATTTAGTTTTTCTGATGGGTTTAAAAAGCGCTCAACACTGCGCTGATAATGATCCATCAGGTATGGGTTTTCACGGGCAAAATGAATCGCCCCTCGTTCAATGCTGTTGATGCTACTAATGATTGCATTTAATAAATTTTGTAACTGATCAATTCGATCGCTCGGGGCGTAATCTATAATGCCGTCGATCACATTATTTTGTAATAATTCGTAGGCTGAAACGCCCACGTATTTTGCACATTCTTGCCATGATAGATTGTACTTTCTTGCAATACTGGCAAGACCTTGCGGTTGAATAGTGTTGAATATGCCATCACGAACAGAGAGTAAAATATTTGTAGAGGCTAATGGTATCGCACCACCTGAATAGCCCGCCCCTAAAATGATGCCGACACTTGGTGTGTCTACATTGGCCATTTCTGCAATAAGGTGAGAAATACTATGGGCTTGATTGTTAAGGTTTGCCTCTTCGCTGGCATCGGCCCCCGGAGTGTCCATCAAGGTGACGATAGGGATGGAATGCTTGGCAAAGTTGCGCATAGCATGAACGGCCTGCTCATGATGCTCTGGTAGCCAAGCGCCATTACGTTCTGCTCGGTTTTGACCGATAAAGCCAACCCGGCGAAAGCCCTTGCCAAAGTGAAGTTCAACTTCCGCAATGTAAAGTGGCCCAAACTCTTCTTCAAAAATGAAGCGAGTGGTTAATTTATGTACCAGTTGGCGGGCATTCAAGCGTTGGCTTGATTCGCTTGGGGATACGACTTCTTGAATGTAGCTATCAATATCTAAGTCAGCTAAATAGGCTACTTTTTCATCAATTTGCTTTTGGTTTAATAATCCTTGGATGTAGGGTGTATTTTGATCATCCTGAGGAGGGAAAAGAGAGAAATCTTGGCTGAGCTTTTCTGCTATTTGAAATAATTGGTCTGTATCGAATTGTGACATGGGTATTGGCGCTTATAGATTTTTAAAATTGTTGAAGCTGGCTGGTGTACGAAGCCAATAATGACCTGTTTTATAACAGACATTAATCAAGAATACAGCCACAAAATTGTTTATTTTAGGGCTGGTTCAGTAAATCAGAACAACAAGTTCTGTTGTGTTACAAAAAGCCTAGTTATAATGCCGCGCAAACCAATGGAGACTCGTTGTGACGTTATCTGAAGTACGCAGGTTAAATGCCATAAAAATCATGAAAGAGAATGCGTTAGATGAGCTGTCATTTGCCCTGTGTCTAGGGCAGGATGAAGCGCAATTCGAAGCCTTATTGGCAGAAGGCAGCAGTAAAAAAATCAGTGATAGTTTAGCCAGAATCATGGAGCAAACCTTCAGTAAACCAAGCCGGTGGCTAGATAGCGGTGCCACAGGAGACACGGGAGCTGGCCCATCATTCGACTTATTTGGCTAGAGGGGCTGTTTAGGTGAATATGATGCTAAATTAAGCATAAAAAAAGAGCCATTTGGCTCTTTTTTTATGCTTGTTAATTAGGATTCATTCTTTTGGGAATATTAGGTTGAAGATCAGCTGGGAGTCAGTGGTTTGTACATTCATGGTATTGTCTCCACTTGGAAATACCCCTGTATCATATTGGCCTCCTGGGTTTGGAATTGTAATCTGGAAGCCGTTGGCGTTGACACTCTGCTGTGCACCTAATGGATCTCCATAGGATTGCCCTGAAAAAGTGGTTAAATATTGGCCCATTATTTCAGGGGTGATCTCTGATCCAGCGGGTAGCCCCAGTCCTGCTCTAACAATATCCTGTGCGTGTTGCTGTTGGGCTTGCTGTGCAGGGCTTAAGTAAGTTGAAATACCAACTGCAGCGGCAGTTTGATTTAACTGGCTTTCGCGCAATTGGTTTTCGCTTAGATCACGGTTTAATTCATTATCCAGAGCTGTGTACTGTGCAGCATTGTGTTGATTGGCCGTCGTTACATTTTCAGCCTCTGTGGTAATGGGTTCGCCTGGACCTACCTTGTATTTCAACTTTTTCTTAGTCGTGGGTGTTACCGCTTTTTGCTTGATAACAATGGCGCCGTCTTGAATAAAGGCTTCAGTCATCTCTGTGTTGCTCATTTCTTTTACTTCAGCTGCGCAAGAAACTGCATATAGTGAGCTAAAAGCGATTATGACATAGGGAAGTACAGCCATATTAAGGCTCCTAAATGATTAAACTCTACATCTTAACGTTAGCGTAAATTGACCATTTCGCGAGTGAGGCTGAGGCCACTTGATGGAGTATTGCTAATACGTTTGTTTGGTTTTTTAGTCTTATTGGCAATATAACGCATCAGCAAATAACAATATAAAATATGTCAGTAGGTAAAGTCGATGTAAAGTTGATTACGTTTAAATGATCTAGCTTAAGGGTTGTTGGAGCGAACCACGGAATGAATCACATAATTTGATTCAAAATAAACCGAGAAATCAGGGTAGTCCCAGCGTTCAATGGGTGGCTTGCCTTTTGGTTTATGCTGTTTGAGTGGGTTGCCAAACTCATTAACCACTGTATTTTTACTCTGGGTGCGAGATGGTCGCTTTATGTTAGAGCTAGGCTTGTTTGCCAGGGGCATATTTATGGTCTGGGTCGTTACGGTTTCAACCGTTTCAGAATCGTAATCAACACCTTCGCTCATTAAATCGTCAATATGGTGCTCAGCAAAAACGGCTGTACTCACAAGTAGGGCGACCATTATTTTTGCTGAGAAAGTTAGAATATTCATAATCAAAGCTTCTTTATTCGAATACTGATGATTTTAGCGCCAAAATCCCATTTAGACCATTTCATTTATTGTTTGATTTCATTAGGCTATCGGTCTTTATATCTTTAATTTATCGACAGTTTATACAGAAGTCATTTTCCTATGCTGAAATCTTTGCCGATCTCTATTGGCTTGCGTTACACAGGCGCCAAGCGGCGCAACCATTTTATATCCTTTATTTCTGGCATTTCGATGGCTGGCCTCACTTTAGGTGTGGCCGTATTGATTTTGGTTTTGTCTGTTATGAATGGCTTTGACCGAGAATTGCGTCAGCGTATTTTAGGCATGGTGCCTCATGCGGCTTTATATGATTCAGCGGGTATGAATGACTGGCAAGCTTTAGCAGAGCAGGTGATTGAAAAACCGGGGATCATTGGGGCGGCGCCCTTTGTACAAATCCAAGGCATGATGAGTCACAAGGGGCGAGTTCAGGGTGTCATGGTTAATGGGATTGAGCCAGGGTGGGAAGATAAGGTGTCTATTTTACCAGATTTTATGACCCGCGGTGATTTTTATAGTTTAGAAGGTAAAAAGTACAAAGTTTTATTAGGTGATCTGTTGGCGAAAAAGTTGGGTGTTGGCATTGGCGATAAAGTGACACTCATCATGCCTGAGGCCAGTTTAACGCCTGCGGGATTAATGCCCCGTCTTAAACGGTTTACGGTATCAGGTATTTTTTCGGTGGGTGCTGAACTTGACGCAAGCTTCGCATACATTCACATGAAAGACGCTGCCAAAATGGCTCGCTTAACCAGTGAGGCGCAAGGTTTGCGTTTGATGACAGATGATTTATTCAAGGCGCCAAAAATTGCTTGGGATTTAATGTTTGAATTAGATGGTAATTTGAGAGCCAGTGATTGGACTCGAACCCATGGTAATTTATTCCAAGCCATTCAAATGGAAAAAACTCTAGTAGGTCTATTACTGTTGATAGTTGTTGTTGTTGCTGCCTTTAATATTGTTTCAACTCTTGTAATGATGGTAACGGATAAACAGGGGGACATTGCTATTCTAAGAACGTTAGGTATGTCCCCAAAATCCATAATGGCTGTCTTCATAGTTCAGGGTTGTGTTATAGGGTTTGTTGGAGTCATTTTGGGCACTTTTTTTGGTGTTATATTGGCTCTTACTTTTCCAGATATAATGGCCTGGATAGAAAATGTATTCGGTATTCAGTTTTTAAATGCAAATGTATAT
>CAJXIT010000307.1 GCA_913054055.1 uncultured Thalassolituus sp. | reverse complement strand
GGGTTGCGCAGGAAGTGTAAAGCCAGAAATGTACTATTTATCAACAGGGAGTAATGTTGACAAGTTGATGAAATCCTCTGGAAATATTGAAGCTTTAAAGGAAATAGCATTAAGTTTGGAAGAATTGTTGATTCAAGATGGATCACTAGAAAGTGATAAAAAGGAAATGCTTCTTAGGATGGTTAAGCAAGCATTTTCCGAAGATGTGATGCTAGAGGATATGTCTCAGTTTTATCGTGTAAATTTAACTAACCAAGAGATAGAGAAGTCTTTGGAATGGTTGGATTCAGCTTTAGGTCAGAGAATAGTTAAATTGGAGTTAGATTCAATAAATGTGACTGAAGAGCAAAAGAAGAAAGAATTACTTTTACTTAATGCTGATGAGAAACGAGTCAAACTTATTGAAGATTTGAATAAGTTAATGTTATTGGATGAAATGGTAGCAGAATTGATACCTGCAATGATCAGTTCGATTTTCCATGGGATAAATAAAATTCAACCTAAAGAAAAACAAGTGACTCAAGAGAAAATGGGTCGCTATGTTGAGACTATTTCACAGTCAATTCTAAAAGACCTTAAAAAAGAACTGATTAATGATTCATTAACAACTTATTCGATTATTTCAGATGAAGAGATTAAGCTATACGGGGCATTTTTAAGTACTGCAGCAGGTAAAAAATATGTTCAAGCATCAATAAGTGCAATCATAGATGTCTTTTTGAATAGTGCTGATAGATTGGGTGATGCAATTTCTAATGAGGTCGGTGATGTTGATACAAGATTGCTTTTTAGTTTTAGTGCGTGTTTAGCGGGAAAGACCGAAACAATGTGTTTGATTGAGCAAGAGTCTAAAAATCAATTACTAAGACCAGCTGCCAAGCAATCTTATGTGAATTCTCGTTTATTTCGTTTAAAGGCTCCAAGTTCAGATTGGAACAAAATAGTAAAAAATAATTCAGAATTATCAATAGTTCATAAAAACACAACAGCCGCTATCTTTGCATCAATAGATACAAGCTTTAAGAGCCTTAAGTCAGGAGAGACTTTTGCTGATTTAGCTAAAAAGGATTTAAAAGGAATTACAGATAAGCTAAATGTTGAGCCTGAACATATCCCTCTAAATGTTTGGCCTTATGTAAATAACGGATCTGTTTATGGGATATGCTTTAATACTAATAGATCAACTCAAGAATGTGTATATTCAGCGGTTGCCGCATTACCGGATGGTTTGGTGACTATGCAGGGATTAACTGTCTTAAAAGATATTGAGATGCAGGAGTTGATTCAATGGATAGGATCAATTGATATTCTTGAAGTAGGTAGTAACTAGATCATCCATAAATAATAAGCCCGCTTTTTGTGGGCTTAAATTAAGAGAATCTAAATTCGTTATTTTAAATTCGCCTGATATGGATTTATAATCAAATGTAGCCATCGGGACGTAATTATTTGATCGCATTCTCAAATGCATCATCATCTTCATTTTCGATGGCTTTCATCATCTCTTGCAGTTTCATGCGTGCTTCTTTACGGTTTACCGCTTTGTTCCAGCGACGACGTTGTGTATCAGATGTGATAGCTAGCTGTGGGATTTCTGCAGAGCGCCCATCTTTAAAGCCTACCATGGTAAAAAAGCAGCTATTGGTATGGCGTACGGTTTTCTCTTGAATGTTTTCTGCAATCACTTTAATGCCGATCTCCATTGAGCTACGGCCCGTGTAATTAATGGTGGCCATACACGTTACGAGTTCACCAATGTGAATAGGCTGCTTGAATAACACGTTATCAACCGACAGGGTGACGGCATAGGTGCCTGAATAACGCATGGCGCAGGTATAGGCAACTTTGTCTAAAAGTTTTAACAGTTCTCCGCCGTGCATATTGCCGGAAAAGTTGGCCATGCTTGGGGTGACCAGCTCTGTCATTTCAGTGTGGATTATCTGGCCCATTACAACTCCAACATTGTATGTAAATTCTAGCGATTAATATTAAAACAGCGGCCATGAAGGCGGTGCCTAAAAATTAGGGTGTCTTTATAGCATGTATTGGGGTTTGGTATAAACCAGCCAGCGTAGATTAATCATGAATGGGTTGAAAGTGGTCAATTATAGGGCTTGAGATGCTTTTCTCAGTGACCTTAGCTGACTGGTCTATGCTTAACAGATAGTCATGTTTTTAAGCCAGTTATGTCAGCCATAGATAAAGATACTCACTCGGTTTCAGAGCACTCTCGCATCGTGGGAATATACAGTGGACTGCTGTTTGCCAGCTTATTGTTATTCATTCTAAGTATCAGTTTTGTGATATGGCAAGGAATTAAGCAAGGTGAAGATGCGTTTCAAAGATATGCCCACGGTGTGCATCAAAACTTATCCCAAACCTTTGCAATTAATGAAACCATTCTCGATGGTTTTGCGGCTTTTCTAGCGGATGTAGGGATGCAAGACCCTAATCGAGCTCGATTCTATACGCGCACTATCTTAGAGCGTTACCCCCATTTATACATGTTTCAAGCGGCCCAACGAATAGAGCACTCCCAAGTGATTGAGTTTGAAGCGAAAATGGCCACTCAGTTACGGCAAGACATTAAGGTGCGTCGATTTGAATTTGGTAAAGGTCTGATGCCAGTCGATGTGATGACACCAAATAGCTTTTACCCCGTCGTCTTTGTCGAGCCGGTTTTTAGTTATGGCTCGGATATATTGGGGTTGGATATTTCCAGTATTCAGTTTGTTCAGAATGCCATGCAGCAAGCCCTTTCGAGCGGTTTAGCGTCAATCAGCCAGATATTAGAGTTGAGTGATGGCAGTGATGCCTTTGTCATGATTAAGCCGAGTATTTTGCCAGGACAAACGATTCCTGATCAGTATGCCTTGATTATCATTCAACTAAGCGCTCTTACAAGTGGTCAAATGCCTGAAGAGGCTGGTTACGAATTTACACTGTCCTATGCGGATGACGAACCTTTGGTGGATGTGAAAACAGAGCCCATTTCTTCGCTCGAATCAGCGCTTTTTCCTACTTTGCTCAGTCAACAATATATTGATATTGGTGAAGACAAACTGGCCATTAATATTACAAAGCAGATTGGGTTTCAGCAAATAAATGTGATTGTTTTGGGTGTAATATTTATTGTGACCTTAGTGATTTATTTCTTTGTGTACATGTATATGAAAATGCATTTAGAAGCAGAAAAGGTCAAACATTTAGCTGAGCAAAAGTTGTATCAACAAGCTAACTACGATCAATTGACAGGCCTTGCTAATCGTCATTATTTTGAAGACTATTTTTCTAGGATTTTATCTAGGCAAAGAAGAGAGGGACGCAAGCTGGCTTTGCTCTATATAGACTTAAATGACTTTAAACCAGTAAATGATCAGCTAGGGCATCAAGTGGGGGATGCTTTACTAAAAGAAGCGGCCACAATTATATCCCGATCAATTCGTGGAGATGACATGGCCAGCCGCTTTGGTGGGGATGAGTTTGTTGTGCTTATTGATCAAGTTAGCAATAAAGATGATGTTCAGCGTGTGATTAAGCGTTTAAAAGAGATGATTGCCGGACATAAAGTTTCCTTGTCTGCCAGTATTGGCTTTGCCATGTTTCCTGATGATGCTGAAAGCTTTGATGAAATCATTCGCTTTGCAGATAAAGCAATGTATCAAGCCAAACGAAAGAATAAAAATAATGTGATTGATTTTAAGGATCATACGTAATGTGCAGATATGAAGCAGTAATCATTAATCATTAATCATTAGCTTTAATGGCATTGTGAATGGTACTGACTAATTCTTCTTGTTTAAGTGGCTTTGAGACAAAGCCATTCATTCCAACGGCTTGAGCACGGTCTTTATGAATGGCCATTGCATGGGCGGTTAATGCGATGATTGGAATGTGACGGTTACCATTTTCAGGTAGCGCCCGAATTCGCTCAGTCGCTGTGAACCCATCCATAATAGGCATCTCGCAATCCATCAGTATAAGATCAAAACTTTCAGGGGAGTCATGCATAGCCTCTACCGCTAATTCACCATTTTCAACCAATGTAAACTCACTTCCCAGCTTTTTAAGAACGGCCTTAATAACCAGTTGATTAACTTGATTATCCTCTGCGATCAATATATGTAATCCATTTAGTGGGCGTGTACCATTTATGTCTTGAGGTCCTGACTTTTTATGTTCAGTCTTATTGAGAGGGTCGGTGTATTTGGTTGAATGGTTGTAGATTAGATTATAAAGAGTTGCTGTTGTAAGTGGTCGGCAAAGTTTAGAATCATCATTGAATTCGCCTAAGGTAAAAATTTGCTCTTTTCTAATTTTATGGTTGGCGCAAATCTCGTGGATATTATCATCCCGCATATTTTCAAGATCTAAAAATAACCCACTATATTGCGTATCAGGGCTTTCTTCAGAGACTGTCGACAGCTGGCAATGCCAGTT
>CAJXIT010000306.1 GCA_913054055.1 uncultured Thalassolituus sp. | reverse complement strand
GTACCACGCGTAGTCATAGTTGTAAGCATAGGGCGAGGAGGACCAATAAACTGAAGCGGTATTGGGAAATATAACCGAGTTTATCGCAGGAATTATACAGCTTACCTCGACAATCGAGCTTAACTCCTTAATATTAGGCAGCCGCCAGTCATTTTTCCCCGCAAAAGCATGCGCCTTAGCAAGGGTAAGCGCTTGTTGCCAAGTATGGCCAGATACGCTCCCTATGCAGCTGCCGGCTTGCCATGTTTGCCCAATACTACAGCGCATCCACGTCAACCCCGTTTGTTTATCTGTCGCCGTTCCATCCCCATTGACAGTAAAGCGACTGTCAGGGGTTGATTTATCAATGGCATCATTACACGTTGCCATTACGTTTAAGGGCAATAACCAACATAATAGGGTTAATGGTATTTTATTCATTTAAAGGTCCTGTCGGTAGGTCATTAGCATTCACATTTGGGTTAAATAACACGCGTAAACAACGTTTTTTCAAGCCATTTTTTAGATGGCCTTGTTCATCACAAAATAGATATGCAAGATTGCCTTGCACTAAAGCGTGGCATGCCTGCGTTAATTGACTAATCGGTATTTGTATTAAATTAGTTAAGCGAGAATGCTTATATATGTTAAAGGTACAAGACATTGCTTTTGCATGGCGACGCTCTATCACGATCTGGTTTCCACACTGCATCAATAATACGAAAGTGGGAAATCGTTGTTTAAAATAGTACCATTGACTAGCAAAACTACGCACGTCGGGCGGATACCAAGCCGGGCATAGTTGTTGCGGGCAAGAAAATAATAAGTTCAACCAAGCATAGCGCTTAAACAAGGTTTGCTTTAACTGATAGCTGTCAGCATGTTTAAAATGCCCCCAATAACTATTGACTACCGCCTGCAAGCTTTGCACAAGTTCAGGTTGAAAGTCCCATTGATGTAGAGGCGGTTTGAGCCGCCGCTGTGATTGCTTCAATTTCTCATGCAAATTGCCTAATACGCGTTTTCGCACTAAGCGGTAATAAGGTTTAATAATGTAACCTAAAAAATTTGCACCTTGTGTCAATGGGGCAAGTATTTTTTCCTCTTTTAATGACAACGCCAGTTTTTGCTCAAGAAATTTCTCAATTTCCATTTGCCACTTCTGTAGCTGTGCTTTACTCTGATGACAAAGAATAAAGTCATCAACATAACGCACATAATGGCGACACTTAAGATGGTGCTTAATAAATTGGTCGAGTTCGTTCATATAAATATTGGCAAAAAATTGACTGGTTAAATTGCCTATTGGCAACCCCGTATCAAGCGGCGCATTACTTAATCTTTTATGTGCTGGCACGTTAGCAAATTCATTCCCCCCCCCAACTTTATAGCGCATTCAACCTCCACTTTTTGCCCGATAATTTGCAGGCACAACCAATACAAGTGTCGCGCTTTTTCTGTCGTCAGGTTGTTCTTCTTAATTTGCTTAGTTAAGTGCTTATTAAGCAAGTTAAGTAAGATGGACCTTGACACACTATTAAAGAAGTTAGCGATATCCAACTGCAAAAACCAACCTCGACCATCAGTTGTTGCATAAAATACTGCAAGCGGTTGACAGCACAATGCGTGCCTTTGTTATTACGGTTTGACGCTGCATCAAAAATAAATTGCGCGTCTAATAGACCCGTTAATTCATTAACCAAGAGGTGGTGTACCACCCTGTCTTCAAATTGAGCGGCATAAACCTCCCTTGCCTTCGGTTTGGTCACCACAAAACTTATTGGTGGTTTTGGCTGCCAGCATAAGGCTTGCAAACTATCTCGGGTAGTAACCAGATGGTCTAGTAGCTGGGTTTGGTATAAACAGGCACCAATCGTATTTTGTTTGCCTTTCCGACATTGACGGTAGGCTCTGTCAATAGCTTGCAAATTAAAATACGCATAGCACGGTTTACCGCGAGTACGCATCGCTGCGTTCACTGCGTGTTCACCGGCCTGCACGTCACTTTCCGCCGCGCACAAGACGAACATGTACGTAGTGGTCCTTTTTATGGCCGTTGTCGTTTCCATTGTAGAAACTGACGCTCCACGCGCAGTAATTGCCGCTAGCATAGGGCGAGGAGGACCAGTAAATAGTGGACTGCGTATTAAGAAAATAATCAGTCTCTATCGCAGGTTGAACAGCGCTGTAATCGACCAGTGAGCGCAGTTCTTCTCTGTTTGGCAAACGCCAGTCGTTGCTCCCACATAAGCCCTGATTATTCACTTGTAAGGCATATTTTTCAGTGTCACAATTTTCATTGTCAACACAACTGCCATTAATTTCCGTGCCCGCATAGCCACCATCGTTAATCCCCGAGCTATTGTACCAACTGTAAGTATGGTGTTTATCACGCAAGCCTCCGTCTGTGGTTTTCACTTCCCAAATTAGCCCGGTGTGATTATCTTTAACACAAGACCAGCTTGAGGCGCTCGCAGACAGGGGATTACCATTGGCATCAAGCTTCGTAAAGTCAAAACCACCAGCCCCTGCACCGACTTTGCTTAATGCTCCTTTAGCCGCTAAGGCATCGCGCCCATGCTCAGCATCTTGCCCTGAAAAATCGGCCACTGGGCAATTTAGGTCATTACTTACGTTATCAGAGCAGGTGGTGATGCCCGTGTCGTTGAGTTTGCCAGTGGCAATAATCACGACTTGCTCCACTAAGTTAATGGTAAATGACTGTGTGTTAGTTAAACCTTTGTCGTTATTTACAGACACAGTGAAATCCAGTATTGTCACCTCACCTTTATCTGGTGTGGTGAAGGTTATTTCACCACCGCTATCAAGCTGTATGCTGCTTTCATCAAAGGCCCAGTTTGATTGTTCAACAATGCTATAGCTGCTGATTGTTGATTGGCTACTTGCGGACCATTTTAATGTCACTCGCACCTGCTGCGCAAAGTTCGCTTGATTTGGCGCGTCAACGGTTAACTGTGGTTTTGTGGTAGGCTCAATGGCGATACTATCAGCGGTGATTATCACATCGTCAGCGAACTGCACTGCCAATTGGTAAGAATACGCCCCTGTTTCAGGTGCTTGTGTATCTAAAAAGCTTGTTTGGCTCTGGCTCATATCCAACACAATTGCTTGATACTCTGCATTAAAACCTGCTTGATCTTCAGTAAATGTCGGCGAGCGAGTAATAAATAATGCTTTGACGCTATACAAATCATTTAAACTGTTTACAAAGTTCGGCCAGTTAAGTTGCAACTGCGTTAATTCATTAACAAAGGCATACGTTACCCCTAAATCGATACGACTTGGGTCAGTTTTGTTAACGAACTCTTCATGGTTTGAAAAACCATCTCGGTCTTTATCTTGCCCAGCATCAGATTCGTTCGACAAGTCAAACGAATTTTGATACTCCCAGCTATCCGGCATCTTGTCATTGTCTGTATCTAATGACTTGGGATTGCCTCCTATTTGGAACTCAAGCAAATTTGATAAGCCATCACCATCAGCATCACATAGGGCAGGTTTTGCCAATAAGTCTAACTCGTCAAGATCACATTGATTATTGTTTTCATTTATTGCTAGCGTGAAGTTAAATCCATAGTGTTTTTCCCATCCGTCACTTAACCCATCGTTATCAGAATCAGGGTTTTGTGGATCACTGGCATTAACGCTTGCATCGTTACCATTTAACCAGTTTCTACCCTCTGTATTGGGTGTATCACTGGTCACGGATTTCGGGTTTGAACAAAAGCTGCTGCTATTAATATGAATGTTATCTTCACCTAAAAATTCTTGGTGATTGCTTAAACCATCGGCGTCAGGGTCAAGCTTAGCATCATTAAACAGTGGATTGAGCTGGTTTGTATCTTCCCAGCCGTCTGGCAAGCAATCTCTATCGGAATCCCATACTTGCGGGTAGGTGCCTAGTTCAAATTCTTGTAAATTGGTTAAACCATCAGAGTCTACATCGTCGCTCGCAGCATATTGTAATGATTCAAAGAAACGATTTTCCCATTTATCTGATAAACCATCTTCATCAACATCATCACTGACGTTGATGGCTGTTTTTACATAACGCCTTGCGAAGGCTCCAAGGTTACCCCAACCAGAAAAGTAAACATCTAATGACTCCACGGTTGGTTTTGTTTCATTTGAACCAGGCACAGGCAACTCATCTGGTAGCCAGAAGCTTTGTTGATACGCTTTGCCGGGTACTATAATTTTTAATGGTTCATACTCAATACCATCTCGTGGCACCACATCAAACCCGGCACTCTCATCATTAAATTCATTATTTTTACCCGAGTCGTTGACTACACCTTTTACGGTAAAGAGTCGACCAGTAACCCCGTTCCTCTCTTCTACTTCCGTTCGATTAGTTAAATACTCAATCTCTAATTGCGGCAGTGAGTAAATAGTGTATTTACCCGTCCATTTTTTGCCATACTCAATGGGGTTAAATTCAACAAACAGAAAGTCTAAATTCATGCCTGTGTAAAG
>CAJXIT010000305.1 GCA_913054055.1 uncultured Thalassolituus sp. | reverse complement strand
ACCGACAGTGATCAGAATACTGAAACCAGTTACAACAGCGTCTTAATCTATAACTTTTAATGCCTAAATAAAGACCAAAAAAAAGAGAGCTTATGGCTCTCTTTTTTATTTTGGTTGTTATGACAGTGTTTAAGCAGTGGCCGTTAACAAGCGATCAACTGTTGACTTTAAATGCGCTTCGTCAGCAGGCTTAATTAGATAATCACTGGCACCTTGGCGCTTGCCCCACATGATATCCGTTTCTTGGTCTTTAGAGGTCACTATCACCACGGGAATATGCTTAGTTCTATCATCTTTGGTGATTTTACGTGTGGCCTGAAAGCCGTTCATTTTCGGCATCACCACATCCATTAGGATCAGATCAGGCACCAGTTCAAGTGCACGGGCAACCCCTTCTTCACCATTTTCAGCATGGTGTACCGTGTGACCCTGCGTTTCTAAGATACGCTTATGACCTTCCATCATGGTGACAGAGTCATCAACTATTAAAATCGTTGCCATGTACCTTTAAACCTCAAAATATAGCTGTATTTTTAAATTTTATTATTATTCTTATTTGCCTTATTACAGGCGGCTTTTTGTAAGCTTTAGTCAGTTTAACGCTCACTGACGTGCTTCGTCTACAGGAATCCGCTTTCTATTCCATTCCCGTTGGGGTAACAGCTCTACTTAGAGCCAGTCGTTTGAGCAGTAGGTGCCACTGAATGCAGCCTGAACGACCATGAACACTGCTCGCAAGTTGCGACGTGTCCGAACTTAACGCCTAGCAGAGTAACTTTAAATGCTGAATGGCTTTCCATGCAAGGGCAAACAATCCGGCCAGTGAAGCAATCGACATAACCGCCAATATTACGTACTTAGGCCAAGTACGTTCGTGCTGATCATTGGCATTGTCAATCAGGTCACGTTGAGCCTCAAGCAACAACTGAGTATCCTTTCCTGCATGCTCCATCAAGTGCCATGCAGCCTCTCGCCAATGGGGGTGAGACTTGCCCTGTCGTAAAATTAATATGGCCTCTTGGATTCTAAAGCGTGGTTTAGAGCGTCCGTCTAAGGGGTTCTGGGGCGGTTTACTACCCTGCAATGAAATCTTGCACCCCTTTCATGATCCGCTCTTGCGTTTGCTGCATGTTGCGCTGAATATCAAAGCGCCACAGATTGCGGGCATGCAAAATATCAAGCGCATTCATAAAGCTATGTTCAAGCAACCCTGTCATTAGGGTTTGAAAACCATATCTCTGACTTGATTCATCTGAAGAGATTGGTGATCCGGAAGTGGGATTGGCGTGGTAATATGCCCAACACAAAGGCATCAACTCTGAAATCACTGCCACCAAAACATCGTTGTTTTCGACACTTTTTACATTTTTTTGTAATAAGAAATTCTCGTGTATACCATCCAAGACTTGCTCATACCATAGGAATAGCGCCTCTTGCTCTTGGTTAGCCTTCACAGCACTTTCGGCATTCGCCATGGCCGCATCTATGGATTGTGCCAATTCGTACTGCGTTCTTCCATTTAGGCACATATACTTAGGTACGCCCTGTTTTTGAGACGAACCTGGTTGCACGGGTTTGCCCATAACACACCTCTAATCCTTTTATGGGTATCTATACTTATAAAGCAGAGATCATTAAAGTTGTCGAGTTTTTGGCCGAGATTATATGTAGGGGAATGCCCCATCTGCCCCTGTAGGTCTCTCCAAAGGAATGGTTACCCAGCATTATGAACGATCTAGACACCCAAGATATTGTGCCCACAAAAAAGAAGAAATCTTCTGGCATTGGGTTACTAGACATTGAAACCTGGTTTAATTTATTCCTTCAGAGGTTATTTCCTGTTTGGTACTGCGTGCGCTATGTCACTGAAATGCCAATGGAAATGATCGGTGAAATCAATCCAAGAAGCTTCTTAAGCCACCGCTGGTTGTCGGTAGCCGCCAGCAATCAAGCCGCTGCTGAATCCTTACTTAAAGCCGGCGATCAATGGCAAGACCTAGCATCCTTATTACCAAAAGTCGTGAAGACAAAAACTTATAAACGATATTTATCTATCAAGAATGTTACCGCGGTTGAATCCAGCGTAGTGGATGTGGATTACAGCAATATTCTGGATTACGGGGAAGCTGAGAGTAAAGATATTCCCAATCATCATGCAGAGCATTTTGATGCCATCAGCCATGAATTATTTGATGAAAAAGGCAAGCATTACCCGTTTGTTTATCGGGAATGGGATGGGCGCTACTACTTTCGAAACGAAGACGAGCCCAAAAAATTCGCCGCCTTACTGCTTCACTGCCGTGATAAGGGTCGGGATTTAAGTGTAAGAGCGGAAATAGAAATCCAATACGCAGACCTAAGAACCGTCGAGATCATTCGTAGCCGCTACTGGATGCTACTCATGAAGCGTGACGTGGCATATCAGCTGGCCTACCTCATCAGAGCAGCTAAGATCCCTTGCCAACTGGCAGAATTTGAATGGCGAAGAAGTGATCTGGTCTTCTTAGTACTCAAGAAAACCGACTATCGAACCGCTCAGATAGTTGAGGCTTTGGTGCGCAAACACTTCCCAAGAAGTGTCATAGAGTGGGGAAGATGGTTGTGCACTCATCAGGTTCCCTTTAGGAATCGATGAATGCTTCAACCTATGGTCAATTTTGTCTTTAGTGGGCAGTTTGCTGATCTTTCTCTCGGGCTTTTCGCTTACGCCGAGCCATTAAATATCGATGCCACCCTGACGTTAAAAAGCTCCCACTGATAAATATCAGCAAAGTAAGGACAAACAATAACGTCGTATCTGACTTTGCATTCTCCAGCTAGTTACTTCAGTCAGTAAAAAAATCATGCTACTTATATTTATAGTTATTCCTTTCAGCAGTACAATGCTTTCTTAACCATCATTGCTAAACGTTCTAAGCCCTCGCGCCTATTAGCTAAGTTACTAATAATTAATCAAAAGATGAGATTTTCATGGACCAAAATGCTATAGAAGCTGCGGTTATGCGCCGCTTTCTAACACACTTAGATACCCGTAAAGACGCACAAAATATAGATCTAATGACGCTTGCAGGCTTTTGCCGCAATTGCCTTGGCAAATGGTACAAAGCTGCAGCAGCTGAGCAGGGCTCAGACATATCGGATGCAGATGCTCGCCAATGGGCTTATGGCATGTCATATGACGACTGGAAATCCCAATATCAGATGAACAGCACAGACTTGCAAATGGCCTTATTTAATCAACAGCAAGCGCTTCAGAAAGACATGGCTCAGTTCCGTGAAAAGCTCGCTGCCAATACGGTTCAGTTCGCAGAAACCTTGGCTTTAGTGGAAAAATGGTACGAGCTACACCCCAGCGCTTTTAAAAACGGCCTGGATGAAAATGCAGTGGAAAATGCACAAGGCACCAATGAAGGTAGCCTAAAAGTATTTGCACTTGGCCGCCTAAATGGCTTCACCCCTGAGCAAGCTTTAGCCAGTTTTGGTGAACACTACCGTGACGTACAAAACACCCCTGACGGCCATGACCACCAAAACATTCGCCAATTTATGATTCATGGCTGGCCAGGCATTCAATTTGAAAAAGCGCCATTGATTCTAAAAGCGGTTGAGCACTAAGTCGCAACCACGTAAAGTGCCGCTTGCGAGCATCCCCTCGCAAGTGGACATTTTCCCCATACCCTGCAAGGAATACCTCACATGGAGCCAGCTGAAAAGCCATCACCCCCTTTACATTTAAAGGCCAGCTTGCACCCCTTTACCTTGCTTGAATTGCACTTATTAGACATCTCAGCTATTTGTGCTGATTTAAGTAAAAGACTGCAACAAGCCCCTCAGCTGTTAAAAAATGCCCCCATTGTGATTCAGCTGCCAAAGCAGCCCATTGACTTAGACTGGGCGCAGCAATTAATCAACGCTTTAAGAAATCTGGGGTTTATCCCTGTTGGTTTACGCATAGAAGACCAGCAAACACCATTAGCAGAACACTTAAACCTGCCTATTTTTACTGACAGTAGCCAGAAAAAAAGTGCCTCTTCTAAACCCACAAACCCGCCTGTTTCTGCGACACCGTCCATTGCTAAGGTGGTAAAAACGGTTCGCTCAGGGCAACAATTGGTCAACCCTGATGGTGACGTTGTGGTTCTGGGAAATGTGGGGCAAGGTGCTGAAGTACTGGCCAAAGGCAGTATTCATATACACGGCAGTTTATCCGGTCGTGCTTTAGCCGGTATCGATGGTGATCAACACGCCAATATCAGTTGCAGTAAGATGCAAGCTGAACTTGTGGCCATTAGCGGTCAGTATTTGGTAAGTGAGGACACACCTCAGCAACACTGGCAAAAAGCCTGTTACATTTCTTTATCGGATGATGGCTTGAACATCGAAAGCATATAAGAAATACTCTGTTTCATAACAGCATAATAAACAAAAGCTGAAGTGCTCACTGTGCTTCTGCCAATTTGCATTTTTTAGAGTTCAC
>CAJXIT010000304.1 GCA_913054055.1 uncultured Thalassolituus sp. | reverse complement strand
ATTTATGGCGATGTCCCCAGTGGCTTTAATATCACTTTGAATGTATGTGTCACCGTTTAATATGATGCTTGCAAGACCTAGATCTCCGCCAAAAAAAGTATTAAGCCCTTCCCCAATTTCGATTCTGTTAGCATTTAACGTTAGGTTTGTGCCGGCACCTAGTATATTTGCTTCTTTCAATTTAATTGTGTCGGCAGTTATTTTAAGGTCAGTGCCTGAGTCTTCAAAGTTAATAACGGAATTATCTAATAAAAACTCAGTATTTTCATAACCGGTTACGATTAGGTCTTCAGCTGCCAGAGAGGTTGGCTGATTAACAACAGATTCTAAAAGCCCGTTTAAATCATTTGTATTCAAAAGAACAGTTTTAGCGCTTAAAGATGTTCCCTCAAGGTCAATATTGTTGGCACTTTGATTGCTATCTAGGCTTGAGCTTGGAAAGCTAATATTTAACCCTGATAGCTTGATTGTAGATGATTCATCATTTCGAAAGTGAAGCTCACCATTACTTGCCGATAAGCCAGCCGTTTCAGAAGTCCTATTTCCCTCTGTGGAAATATTCTTACTTATGAAAGCAAGGTAACCAGTTTCGCTTGCATTAATGCTGGCATTATCGTTGATAGTAATCGAACCTGATGAGCTTGATCCATCAAGATTAAATTCATCGGCACTGGAGCCATTGCTAATATTTGAAGTGGTGGCTAAAAAGGAGCCTGTATTTACGGAGCTGTTTGCCCCAAAAATAAAGCCATTACTATTACTTAAAAATATGGTTGCATCAGCATTGATGGTACCAAGTATCTCACTTGCGTTTGCATCGGCGATATTATTAATGGCCACATCGCCGGCGCTTTGATTAAAGTTAACAATTTCACCTTCAGCCACATTGAATGAAGCCCAGTCTATTGTCACTGTTCCAATGTCTTGTGTAATGTTTGTATTGTTGCCATCAAACACTACATTGGCAGTGCCATGGTCATTGCTTAATACTGGGGCGGCAGAGGTAATTTCAGCATTTGCGCAAATAACCGCAAGGGTTAATTTGGATAATGCAGTTACGCTTGGAAAGGCTTTATTAAATTTACTCATGACTTAAAATCCTCTCTCAAAGTTAAATAACACTTCTAATCCATTTTTCTTCGAATCGCCCACGGCTTTTAAAGGAATGGCCAATTCAATTTTACTGCTGAATTTACCTTCTTTTAGAAATTGAGCGTAGCCACCGATGGATATCATCTCAGCGGTTTCGTCTTCGCCGCCCAGTGGGAATAAACGTTCACCGGTTCCGTAATCTATAAAGCCAGCTAGTTTTAAATCACTGATGGGCATGGCAAACTTTCGAGCGCTGGATTTACCAACCAGTTCTAAGCTGAGTACGGTTGTTTTGTCGCCGCTGAAATCTGAATTGGCATAGCCACGAACAGAGCCTGATCCCCCAAGGTTTGATAGTTCCGATTGAAACATTAGGTCGCTTGTATGCTGGGTGTTTAATCTCGAAATAAAACGATAGGGCCCTACCTGTTGATTTCGGCTGATCAATAAGTTGAATCGCTGATAGTCCATGCTGGCATACACATTGTTTTCATTTTCGTCTTTGCCAATACGATTAACGTCAGTATCGTCACTTTCTAACGCGCCTGAGAAACCAGGTAAGCCTTTGTGGTAATCAAATTTAATCACGTTAACAGCTGGTGATATAAAGCTATCATGCCATGAAGCTTGGCTGCTCCAGGTTAAAATACTTAAACGATCCTCAGAGTTATCAACGCCATTTTGAGAGGTTTGAGCCAGTTTTTTACTGAGTATAAGACCGCTATTAAAGCGATAGCGATTGCTTAAAACAAAATCTTTATCTAGTTTAAGGAAAAATGTACTGGCTTTACCCGTATAATTGATAGCTTCTATTTCACCACCAGCTTCATATTTTGTTTGCTGGTATCCAAATGTGGCATTAAGACCGTAACGAAAAACAGAATTCAAAAATGAATTTTGATAGTAAGGCTCTATTTTGAAGCGATAGCTTGTACCAAAGTAAACCGAGTTGGTTGGGTTAAACGTTGCTAACAGGTTTAAATTTAGCTGGTCTGCTTTATCTGCAAGGTTATAAATGTTTGCTTTCAACATGCCTCGCATGGATCCGGTGTATTCACTACCATAATTATCAAAGCTAAAGTTAAAGTCGCTCAATCTTTCATCTTTTACTCGAATATCAATTTGAGTCTTGCCAATCGATGTGCCTTCTTTGAAATGCGTGTCCAAAGAAATACCTGGATAGTTATTCAGTTCTAACAAGGATGATTCAAGTGTGGGTATGTAGGCAGGTTTATTTATAATATCTTTAAATGGTCTAATTAAGCGTTCATCTGAATAGTATTCATTGCGGGCGCTGGCGACATGTTCAATCTCTCCCATCACAATATCCAAATAAAGCGTTTGTTTCTTAAGGCTCTGCGGAGGAAAAAAGACTTTCGTTAATATTAGCCCTTTCTTTTTATAGTAAAAGCTCAGGATTTCAGCTAGGTTTTCAAGTCGATCGACGGTGTATCGGTTGTTGTTCTCTTTTTGATCTTTTCTAATGATTTCTTCTAGGTCGGCCGATTTGACATCGTATTCCTCAAGATCCACTAGTTTTGATATATCGAACGATTTAACCGTAACAATTGGGTTTTGGCCATTGCGATTACTACTGCGTGTATCAATGTTTTCGAAAACAGTAGAGTCATTACTCTTAAAATATTGATGGGTTGTTTCAGCAGATGCAGAATTGAACCCAAGTAGAGAAAAAAGAATGGGTAAACTGAAGACGCTTAGGGAGTATTGATATTGTTTAGCTACCACGAAAATCTCTCTTAACAATAAAAAAAGTGAGCTAAGCATACAAAGAATAAGAAGAGTAGAAAGAAAAGCTTCCTGCCTAATGGTGAGTAATCACCTACGACTTTACCAGTAATCCTTGCTGTTAGTCGGATGAAGTGAAAATTGCCATCAATATTTAATGATGGTTTTTTTTCAAGTCAAATATTATAGTGCGGGCAGTATATAGAGCGGTAAAACTCTTTTCAAATTAAATAATAAGGAAGATGAAATGGTTAACATAAGTATGGATAAAATAGTTGAAAAGCTAACGCCGCTATTAAAACTGAGTCTTGAAGAGGCCGCCCAATATGCCATTTCTGAAGGTAATTATAATGTAGAAATAGAACATTGGTTCCACGCGATATTAGCAAAACCACATACAGATCTTAAAAAATTACTAGTACTAAATTCTGAGTTTGATGTAGAAGTGTTCACTCAACAGTTGACTCCTAATATTCAAAATTTCCAATCAGGTAATACCCGTCCCCCAGCATTCTCACAAAATCTATTATCCCTTTCTAGTGAGGCTTGGATTTTAGCTTCTGTGAAGTACTCACATAGACTTCTAACATCAGGTCACCTATTAATGGCTTTGTTAGAAAGCGATGAATTGTCTTATAGCTTTTCTAGGCACTGCAATGAATTTTCATTGATTAAAAAGCATCTAGTTGAAGAAAAACTATTAGATGTGATTGGTTCAACATCGGAAAGCGCGCTTATTGATGAAGATCAAACAGCTACGACCGCACCAAGCGCCCAGGCAACAGCCCTTAAAAAATTCACCGTTGATTTAACCGAGCGAGCAAGGAATAACGAAATAGACCCTGTACTAGGTCGAGATGATGAAGTGCGACAGCTTGTGGATATTCTATTGAGGCGTCGTCAAAACAACCCCATTTTAACCGGTGAGCCAGGGGTAGGGAAAACAGCGGTTGTGGAAGGCTTTGCCAATCGCATTGTGAGTAATGACGTGCCGGATGCATTAAAAGGTATCAGGCTTTTATCCTTAGATATGGGCTTACTTCAAGCCGGTGCAAGCGTGAAAGGGGAGTTTGAAAAGCGTTTAAAATCTGTGATTCAAGAAGTCAAAGAATCAGAAGATCCAACCATAGTATTTATTGATGAGGCCCATACTCTAATCGGGGCAGGTGGGGCTGAAGGGAAAGGGGATGCAGCCAACTTATTAAAGCCCGCCCTTGCCCGTGGGGAATTTAGAACCATAGCCGCGACCACTTGGTCAGAGTACAAAAAATATTTTGAAAAAGACCCTGCTTTAACCCGGCGTTTTCAGGTGGTGAATGTGGCTGAGCCGTCAGTGCCTGTGGCCATTGATATGATGCGAGGCATCGCTCGATCATTAGAGTCCCACCATAATATTCGTATTTTGGATGGAGCCATTGAAGCTAGTGTAAAACTTTCAAGCCGATATATCCCAAGCCGACAGCTACCTGATAAGTCGGTTAGCTTACTTGATACAGCCTGTGCTCGCGTGGCATTAAGCCAAGGCGCGACGCCAGCGTCTATTGAACGCGCTCAGCGAATTATTGAACAGTGTGACACCAACATACAGCTATTAAAGCAAGAGCAAACGGTAGTGGGTGGATGTGAAGACAAGATTAAAGAAAACTTAGATTT
>CAJXIT010000303.1 GCA_913054055.1 uncultured Thalassolituus sp. | reverse complement strand
GGGCGTTGTCATTTGAATACCGTTATCACTTGTTAAAACTTAATTAAAATGAAGTTTAAAAATCGAAATATGGTTTGCATTTCGTCTTCATCAAATTCGTCGGTAAAGGTTTGGTTAAGCTGATCAATTAAAGGTTTTAATTGTTTGGTTTTTGTTTGCCCTGATGGGGTGGGGAATAATTTAACGGCACGTGCATCTTCGTCAGAGGCCATTCTTACCACTAAGCCGTTGCTTTCCATGCGAGTTATCAGCCCGGTGATGGCTGATTTATTCAAATCTAATATTTTGGCCAATTCTTTTTGGCTGCAACCCTGTTGTTGCTCGATGTACATAAGGGCTGCAAGCTGGGTAACCGACGCATCTAAGGTGTTTTCGCAGACCTTATCAACGTGTTTAAAGAGCTTTTTTTGTGCAACGTTTAATAAAAAGAACAGCCGTTTATTCATGTGAATGTGTCAATATTAGTAAGATAGTTCACATATAAACATAATTTGGTTTGCATGTGAACTAAATTGTGAGTTTGCTCCGTAAGGGGTATTTAAGTACGGTTTAGTGCTTAGGCTCTATGCCTGGTATGACAATGCTGTGAATGACGGTGACGAGCTTGTCGATATTGATGGGTTTAGTTAGGTAGTCGTTCATGCCGGCGGCCAGGCAGCGTTCTTTATCGCCTTTCATGGCATTGGCGGTAAGGGCAATGATGGGAATATTGATGTAACTGTTTCCGGCTAGGCCATTGCGTATGGCTTGGGTGGCTTCAAATCCGTCCATAGTGGGCATTTGGCAATCCATAATAATGCCGTGTATGAAGTCTTTTTTGGGATGACTTGATAAGATTTTAAACGCTTCGTGAGCACTTGAGGCCAGCACAGGTTGAATATCAAAACTGTCTAATAGGGCGGCTGCCACTTCTAAATTGATGGGGTTGTCATCAACCACCAGTATGTGAATTTCACTTTTGTATAGGGTTAAGTCTGTGGGGATTTGGTCTGGCTTGTTTGCAGGTTGTTCTGTGTTTTCTAGCAGTGATGTTTGAGTTAACGCCAAAGCCTTTTTTAAATCTTTGTGTGTAATGGGTTTTGGAATATTTAGGCTGACTCCCATTTCTTGTAATAGGGTGTTGCCATCAAGGTTGCTGATGTCTGACATTAATATCAGTTTGCCTTTAATGGGCGTTTGATTGTTTTGTATGGCTTTTATGAGTTCTATGCCATTGGTGGTTGGCATGTTCATATCGATGAATATGAGTGCATTATCTGGGTTGTTTGTTAAATGTGTTAGGGCTTCATCCGCTTGCGTTAGGGCGGTGATGTGATGGCAGTCAGCCGATAATTGATTTTTGATGGTGGATAATGCGATTGGGTTGTCATCCACGATCACAATGTTGCCCGTTATTTTTTCATGGGTATGATCGTCTGCTGCATGGTCTGGATTATTGAGGCTGACGGTGAATGAAAATGTACTGCCAATGCCTTCTTTACTGGTGACTTGTATGTCTCCACCCATGAGTTGGCATAAGCGTTTTGCGATTGCCAGACCTAAACCGCTGCCGCCGTATTTTCTAGAAGTAGACGCGTCCACTTGAGTAAAAGATTGAAACAAAATGTCCAGTTTTTCTTTGGGAATGCCAATGCCAGAGTCCTGCACTGATACCTGTAAAGTAGAGCCGTTTGCATCGGGCTGTGATTCAACGGTAACCAGTACGGTGCCTACTTTTGTAAATTTGATGGCGTTGCTGATTAAATTGGTTGTGATTTGACGAATGCGATTTGGGTCGCCTTTGAAACTTGGTTGTTGTAATTGATGGGTGTCTAATACGATTTCTATATTTTTAGATGAAGCTTGATACGCCATGGCCTCTGCGATATCGCCAAATAACATTTGAGCATCAAAATCAATGGCTTCAATATCTTGTTTGCCCGCTTCAATTTTTGAAAAATCCAATATGTCGTTAATCAACATTAATAATGATTGTGCACTGCTTTTTGCTAGGTGCACTCGGTGTTGTTGCTGGTCGCTAAGCTGACTATTGGACAGCAGCTCAAGCATGCCCAGTACCCCATTAAATGGTGTGCGCAGCTCATGGCTCATGGTGGCTAAAAATTCTGATTTTAATTTAAAGGCTTGTTCGGCATTTTCTTTTTCTATGGTGAGTTGTTTCTCTAACGCCTTTCTGCCGTTGTCATAAATCACAGAGACAATGGCTACGAAGAGTGTGGCCATGGTTAAGGTGAGGGCTCTTGCAAACAGCACTTGTTGATTCTCTGCTTGGTGGAGGATGCCTTCTCCATGCAGTAAATAGGTGCTGAATAATAGGGAAATGATCAGCGAGACAGTGACGCCGGCTTTCATGTGATAAGCAATGGATTGTGATACCAAAGGGAAAACAGGTAGCCAATAAGTGGCCCGTGAGGTTAATCCGCCATCGCTATAAATTGTGATGGATATGGATACTAAGGCCAATGCGATGGCTGCGTCGCTGATCAAATTTAAGTTTTTGCTCAGTTTGTAAGTCAATAACAGGCCAAGATAAATAAATTGTGAAAAAAGGGCGTTAATGGTGGCCGTAGACCAGCCTGTATTTTGATAGCGTACTGCAATCAATAATATGTTCAGTGTAAATGCGTAAAACAGTATGCCCACCAGTAGGCGAGCTCTTCTTAAGTTTTCAGGGGATAGCTGATGAGGGTTGGGTATGAGCGTGTCTAAGATGCGCAACTGCCTAGTTGTAAACGCTTCAATGAGTGACATAAATAGATGATTAACGCTGTTTGGCCAGTTGTCTTTTCAGTTTAGGAGAATATCCCTTTGTCACAACTTAATCTTGTTGGCCAGCCAGCATCAGCGGGGTACTTCTAATTAGGTGTTATTGAATGAGGCTGTGCTCAAAACGATTAAGGGCATATTGCGTGATTTCATCAATGCTGTTGGCCACTGAGAATAATCCTTCTTCAGTAAGCTTGGCTAAGCCGTGCAAAGTGGCCCATAGCAGTTGAGATAACCTTAAAGCGTCTTCTCCTGGTTTCAGTAGCCCTTGTTCCATAAGTTGTTCAAACAACTGCACGTAAAGCCTGAAACAATCTTTAGCTTGGCGTTGAAAATGATCAAATTGCTCGTCTCTCCACAGTTTGCGGCTAAACATAAGGTCGTATTGAGTTGGGTTTTCAACGGCAAACGTTAAGTAGCCTTTTACGGCTTGCTCTAGGCGTTGTAATAGGGGAATGTCTTGCACAATCACGGCTTGTAAGAGCGTAGATAGGTTAAGGAACCCTTGTTCGGCCACGGCTGCCAGTAAGGCGTTTTTGTCTTTAAAGTGGTGGTAAGGGGCGGCTCTGGATACCCCCACCTGATCTGCCAGTTTACGCAGTGATAAACCTTCAATGCCTTGCAGCTTGATGATGTGGGCGCTGGCCTCTATGAGTGTTTCTCTTAGGTTGCCATGATGATAATTGGCCTTGTTAGAGGCTTTTAGCTTAGATGGGGCAGCAGATGTGGCGTTGTTTTCTTCTTTCATGAGCCTGAGTGTAGGGCCAATGCAATTGATCATCAAGAAAAACTTGACGGCGCTTAGATATGGGTCGTACACTAAACTTGACGTTGTATAGATTGTTTTATGTACTTTTCACTCAGTTGTGCGGTTAGCCAACAAAATAGGATGTAATCATGACGGTTTTAGATACCCAATATTCTTGCTTTGATGTGACTATTGAAGATCATGTGGCTCATGTTCAGTTTTCGCGCCCAAATGAAATGAATTCTATGAATAAGGCCTTTTGGAAAGAATTGCCGGCTTTGGTGAATCAGTTAGACGAGTCGGCCATGGCCCGTGCCATTGTGATTTCATCTACGGGTAAGCATTTTAGTGCGGGTATGGATTTAGGCGTATTTATGAGTGGTGATGCGGTGCCTATGACAGGTGACCCTGGTCGTATGGGTGAAAACCTGCGTCGTGTGGTATTGCAGTTACAAGCCAGCTTGTCTTCCCTAGAGCAAATCCGTATTCCTGTGCTTGTGGCCATTCATGGGGGCTGTATAGGTGGGGCTTTGGATCTAGTGTGTGCTGCGGACTGCCGCTATGCCACAGAGGATGCATTTTTTACCATTAAAGAAACCGAGCTTGGCATGACCGCGGATGTGGGCACGTTACAGCGTTTTCCTAAATTGGTGCCACCGGGTATTGTGCGAGAACTGGCTTATACAGGCCGTAAGTTCACAGCTCAAGAAGCGAAAGAGATGGGTTTGGTAAACGCAGTGTACCCTGATCAAGAAAGCTTGTTAGCAGGGGTGATGGATGTGGCGAAAGCCATTGCTAAGAATTCACCACTTGCAGTGACAGGTTGTAAAGAGATGATTAACTACAGCCGAGATCATTCAGTAGAAGACAGTTTGAAGTATATGGCCACTTGGCAGTCAGGTATGTTTAGACCTAACGATATGATGAAAAGCTTTGCTGCTAAAGCTCAGAAATCCGATCCTGTGTTTGATGAAGTGTGGCCGAAAAAAG
>CAJXIT010000302.1 GCA_913054055.1 uncultured Thalassolituus sp. | reverse complement strand
AAGTGCCCCACAAGTCGGCGTAGCGCTGCTGATTAACCATAGCTAATAACACCGCAGCCACATCACAAGCAGAAGTAGGACATAAAATTTTACTATCAGACAGCTGTAATTGTGATTCTTCCTGAGCAAGTTCTAATAGCTTGGATACATCATCTTCCCCTTGAGAGCTAAACAACCAGCCAATGCGAACAATAACATGGTGCGGACAAGAGCTACGAATGGCCTTTTCAACAGACAGAGTTAACTGACCAGCAGGCGTTTCAGGGGCAGGATCATCATCTTCGTTAAATGATTCTCCTTCTTGGCCAGCAAAAATATTATTTGAGGACAGTTGCAGCATACCAATATTAAGAGCACTGCACGCTTGGCTAAGCGCACTGGCCGATGCTGCTGTTGTTCCTTTTTCAGAAGGGGACATACAATTTATGAGAAAGCTGGGCCCCCGTTCTTTCAATTTCTCTAGAATCGCCGGGGCATCAGTAAAGTCCCAGTCGGTACTGCGAATGGCATGAAGAGAAATTTCACTTTTTTGAGCCTGATCCGTCACGGCACGACCCACCGGATTATCGGCCCCGAGAATGACTAAATGAAATGCTTTGGACATGCTATTGATTACCGCGCCAGATGCGTCTATTAAGAATTAACGAAGGATATTTGACGTGAACTGAATGTACCAAGCTTGCCCTGACAAATCCAGTGAGGATGCAGGGCAATTTATTAAAGCCGGTAACAATAAGCAACAATGGGTGCCGCGTATTAATCCGTTACCTTGGTAGCCATCCACCCATAGGCAAACTTAAAGAATCGCCTGATATAAGACTTATCCAGTACCACATACAATGCCGGTAAGATCAGCAAGCAAACAAACGTGGTAAATAATATTCCAAAACCTAATGATACCGCCATGGGCGTAATGAACTTAGCCTGTCGACTGGTTTCAAATACCATTGGGGCTAATCCTCCAAAGGTGGTTAATGTGGTCAAAAGAATCGGGCGAAAACGACGCTCACATGCCTCTAAAATCGCTTGCTTAATATCGGCACCTTTTTCTCTTAATCCATTGGCATAATCAATTAATATTAAACTGTCATTCACCACCACACCGCACAAGGCTAACATGCCCATAATGGCTATGATTGAAAGCGTAAAATCTAGTAATAATAAACCGCACAATGCACCAACAATACCAAATGGAATGACCATCATAATTAATATGGGCTGCTTATAACTTTTGAACGGAATCGCCAGTAAAATGTAAATAGCGATTAACGCAAAGATTAATCCGTCAGCCAAGCTTCCCATGCTCTTTTTATTATCAGCCTGGCGTCCACCATAACCCACGTTCACGTTAGGATATTTGGCAATGATATTAGGAAAGTATTGCTCTTCTAAAGTAGCTTGAATACTGGGTATCAAAGACCTAGGTTCTACTGACGCGCCAATGGTCACAACTTGGGCTCCATTTTTACGCTTTATTTGTGCAGGTGAAGCGCCCTTCTGTAATTCTGCGATGGAATTTAGTGGCACCCTGGCCCCTGTTGGCGTCACGATCAACAAATGCTCAATGTCTCTTTGATAGCGACGCTCATCTTCAGGTAAACGCACTAAAACCGTTACCTCGTTTTTACCTCGCTGTTGACGTAAAGCTTGTGCACCATACAAATTATTTCGCACTTGGTCAGCCACGCTGCTGGCCGTTAACCCTAAACTACGGCCATTATCATTTAATTCTATATCCCACTCAGGCTTACCGCTGGTTAAACTATTTTCAACATCTTTAACCGCGCTCAGCGAATCCAAAACCCCAACAAGCTCATCACTGGCTAACGACAATTGTTCAGGATCATTACCCCTGATTTCTAGAGTAAAAGGACGGCCACTTACCGGCCCCGCGCCTCGCT
The DNA here is from genome assembly GCA_913054055.1 of uncultured Thalassolituus sp. GTDB lineage: Bacteria > Pseudomonadota > Gammaproteobacteria > Pseudomonadales > Oceanobacteraceae > Bermanella. The sequence continues at coordinate 2,608 of CAJXIT010000302.1, read as the reverse complement.
CTGCATTAAAACTGATGCTGTTTACACCGGGTACTTCACCTAACTGCTCCCGCCAGAAAGTGACCACTTCATTGGTGGTATAAGGGCGGTCTTCTCCTGGTATTAAGCGAGCATCAATCTCAATGGATGTACCTGAAATTTTAGAAGTGGTACTCACTAAAAATTCACCGTGCTCCAACTCAATAGGTTGCATCACTTTGTTCAATGCAGCCTCACCTAAATCACGCACGATTTCCGCTTGTGGTTGAGTCGCGTTCTGCGGCATTTCAATGGTGACCACTGCCGACTCACCTTCCAATACAGGAAACTGAGTAAACCCCATACGACCACTAATGGGCATGGCAAACACCATCAGCGCAATGGCCACTGCAATCGACAGCGTAATGCCCGGCGCATCCAATAATTTAAGCACAAGCGGACGATAATGGTTGTGTATGAAGTGTGTGAGCTTTTGATCGATACCCTCTTGAATGGTATCCAGTTTTTGTCCCAATTTAGAATCGGGTTTATTTTTAAGGTGAGCTATGTGCGCTGGTAAAATAAATAATGCTTCTACCCACGAAATGGCAAAACACAATACCACCACAGCAGGAATGGCGATCATCACCTTCCCCATCCCTCCCTCAATAAACATTAAAGGTAAGAAGGCAACAATATTGGTTAAAATAGAAAAGGTCAGTGGAATTTTTACTTCTCGCGCGCCCTCTATGGCCGCTTCTAATCGACTTTTTCCTTTCGCCAAGTTTGCATAGATATTCTCTCCGGCAATGATGGCATCATCCACCACGATTCCCAGAGAAATAATAAATGCAAACATAGACACCATGTTGATCGATACATCAAAGTAAGGCAGAAATAACATGCCACCTAAAAAGGAGGTTGGGATCCCCATGGTGACCCAAAAAGCTAAGCGGTACTCTAAAAACACGCCCAGTAAAATAAACACTAACGCCAAGCCAATAAACGCATTTTTTAACAATAGATTTAAACGCTGACGATACATTTCCGCGTCATCATCAATGACCGTCAGGTATGTATTTTCTGGAAGCAGCGTTTCTAACTCATCCCACATGCCGTAAATACTATCCGCCACCATGGTTGGTGTTTGATCACCGCTGCGATACACCGTCATCTTAATGCTTTCTTTGCCGTCCAAGGTGACAATATTGGCCGTACTTTCAAATCCCTCTTGTATCGTTGCGATATCGCCTAAGCGAACAGATACGCCGTTGCCATCCTGAATAATAGGAATCTGTGTAAAATCATCAGCCCAATATATTCGATCATTTAACGTTACCAATATATCGCCACCTTGGGTTTTGACGGTTCCGGCACTTTTTTCAATGGCGTTTTCGCGAATACGCGCAGCCACCTGGGATAGAGTGAGATTATATTTTTCTAATGTCAGTTTCGAAATATCAACATGAATTTCTTCATCAGGTGCACCATTAAATTCGATTTGAGAAACATAGGGGGATTCAAGTATTTTTTCTTTAATGACCTCTGCCAAACGCTTTAATTCAAATTTGCTTAACTCACCGTGTAAGGCCAAATCCATAATGTCTTTTTTTATGGCTAAAATACTGACCATGGGTTCTTCCATTTGCGCAGGGAATGTAGAAATACGATTCACCGCTTGCAACACATCTTGATAAACCTGCTGCGTGTCCTCACCTGACTCAACACTAATAGAAAATAAACCATAGCTTTCTTGAATCGTGACATTCACCTCATCAATGCCTTCAATATCCGCCAACACATTTTCTACAGGTAATACCACCCCTTGTTCCATTTCTGAAGGAGAGGCACCCACATGTACTAACCGCACTTGTACAACGTCAACACTGAATTCTGGAAACACTTCTTTCTTAATACTAAAAGAGGTAACGATGCCGCCAATGATTAACGCTAACATTAATAAATTCGGTGCAATGCCATGGCTTGCCATCCAAGCAATTGGCCCGCTGTTCATTAAAGATTTCATTGCCCGTTCACCTCAAGTTCTGCCACATTTGAAGCATCCACTTCTGTGGTGGGCACGGTTTTATCTTCAGAACCGCTCAATAAGCGAACGCTCATACCGACTTTTGGAGAGTCTATTTGACTTAACAAGGCTTGATCCTTTGGCTGAGATGCAATACTGACCCATGAAAACGCTCTTCCAGAATACAACACATTCACCTTGCGCTGCTGCAATTGTTGTTTCGCATCCACAACCCAGATGGAACCGTCCAAATTAAGCGCATCGGACTTCACCATAGCGGCACCAGTAAACGATTTAGCAAATATTTTTACTTTCACATATTCGTTATATCGAATAACTGGCAAGTTACTTTGCCCCCCTAACATTAATAAAGGATCTTCAATGCCGATCAACAATCTTACTTGTCTATCAGCCGCATCCACTTGAGGGAATACATTTAAAATGGTGGCCTGACGTGTCACACCGCCTCCAAGCAGTGAAACCTCTACGGGATGATTCGCATCTAATACATCAACAAATGTTTGCGGTACTTTAATTTCTAACCAATACACTTGTGCATTTAATACTTCAAACACCGTCATAGAATTATTGACAAATGCACCTTCACTTAAATTCTGGGAAAGA
>CAJXIT010000301.1 GCA_913054055.1 uncultured Thalassolituus sp. | reverse complement strand
TTTAGAGGTTGTTGAAAACTATATTGAAGAACTTGGCGAAAAGAGTAAACAAAGTGAAACCCAGAATATTGTTAATAGCTTTGCCCTTTTATATTCAGGTGATGTTTTAGGGAAAAGCTTATCAGCTCAAAGAAAATATTTAAGAGAGCAAGTTAACGCTATTGATGATGAGCACACTATAAATGACTTAGTTTTCAAGCTGGGAGAGCTCATTACCTTTAGAAAAAATATATGGGATGATGAAAACTTAGAGTATCAGCTGAAAGAACTTCCTGATAGGAATGTTGTTTTAACTTGCTGTGAATTCCTTCGCAGCGCGAAGAAAACTTTAACAATTCCGATACTGACACGTTATTACAGTGAAGCTATAGTAAGTGCGGATTTTGCGACATTTTCCAAAGTCGTGAAATCTTTAACTTCATTTACCATGCTATGGAGAACGGCGTTTGGAGGAACGAATGGTATCGACACAGTCTACAAAGAATTAATGAGTTATGGTTACAAGAAGAAGAAGAAAGTAAATGCAGATGCGCTAAATGAACCTCTTTGTTATAGCAATAAATCGCTACCACCGGCAGAGGTTGTATTTAAAATTCTTTTGAGTCATCTTAAATCAAAGGGTATTGATTCATTTGATGACTGGTATAGGCACTCTAAAATTACAAATGTTTATAATGCTTCTGGTCCGATTGCAAAAATGTTCTTGTTGATAGCTAATCACAAAACCATTTGGGACAATAAAACTCAAGAGCTTATAAAAGAGGCACGAGGGAATGTTAATGAATATCTTAACTTAAATGTCTGGAACTCTCAAAGAAGTTATTCAATAGAGCATGTTGCTCCTCAAAATCGAAACTCTAATAGCACTTGGGATAAAAAAATATATGATGAACTTTATACCGTTAATACTATAGGTAATTTAACTTTATTACCTCAAAAAGAGAACTCCGCCGTTGCAAATGGTAATTGGGATAAAAAAAGAATCTATTTTAATTGTTTTGTCCAACGTGATCGTGCAGAGCTTGACGCTGCAATAAAGCTAGCAAAATCTCAAGGTATATCTATACCCACTAGAGTAGTAAAAGAACTAGTAGTAAGTGAATATTTAGACTTTTTAGAACCGATTTTGAACCAAAAAGACTGGAATAAAACTGATATTGAAAAACGAACCCATAACTTATCAATGCTTCTTTGGCAAGAGTGTAGTGAGTGGCTTCCTCTTAACTAATAGTCAAAACCCTATATTGATTAATATGGATTTTATGAGTTTCTAAATGTTCGTTAAGAAACTTCAATGACATGTTGTTTGTAATCTGTACTTTTTTCAGTATAGGGTTTAACTGTTTATAAAACACCTTTTGCTTTTTATAATCATCAAAGGTGTCATCAATATAGTCAATTTTATTAAGAAGTAGTGGACGTTTTTCTTCAATTACATAATCAAAAAAATCGACATCCTGCTCTGCCATTTTTATTTTAACGCGCTCTCTTAGCTGTGGAAGAGGGGAGTCATAAAATCCTTCATAACCGAGCAGTGTTACCTTACCTGAATGAATATGTATTTTAATAAGCTGAATATCATCGAGCTCGCCATACATTTGTAGGGCTGCACCAATATACACGCGCAGTACAAGTGGTAACAAGGTGATAAAGTCTTTATGTAGCGTTAGTGCATGAGGCTGCTCATTTTCAAAGTCAATTTTACCTGCTGGTAATAACTTTTCAGCTTCTAAGCATAGTGATTCAATCAATGCACTATCTGCTATTTGAAAAAGCAGTTCAGTGGCTTGGTGCTGCGCTACTTTGTATGTATCAAAGAATGCTTTTATATCACGCTTTAAGTCTTCAGGCTGTTGCGTGTATGGCTTTCGCTTTTCAAACATAGCAAGTGCAAAGTAAAGCAGTAAATCTTCTTTACGCATTGTTTCAGCGGTTTTTAGCTCATCTTGTTCAAACCACTTTAATACAAGTTGTAGCGCTTTTTTATTAGAGCCAATAATCTCTTTTATTTTGCCACTTTGTGCAAACTCACTGTTAGCTGGGCAGCGACCAAGGGTTAAGCATGTGAGCCAAAACGATTCAAAAAGTTGCTGGTGTTGCGTAAATAAAATTCTCGCTTGTTCTTCATTAACAGGCTCAGGCGCTGTTAGGTGCTGCCATTTATAAGTACGTTTATGGCGGTTTTGTAAAAAGTGTTGTTCGAGCTGTTTGTCTTTGAATATGTAGTAAATGCCGGGAGCAACAGCAATCGCGTTTTCGTCAACGCTCATTTCTATAAATGCTTTAAGCTCAGCCTGCGTATAGTATTTTTGAAAAGTATTACGGCTAGTAATCACACCGTCTTTATAAGGCTGAAACTGGTTTATCAGTGTTTCGTTACCTAACATTGCAGATACAACCAATAACTTTTGCGAAAGCTCCCATGCGCCTAATAGCGCTTCTATTCGCTCATCACGGTCTTCTATTACATTTATTACAAAACCAATATTAACAATGTCAGAAATAACTTTGTCAGCATCGGGGCGGTAATTTAGATCCCAACCTAAAGCATCAATACCATGGGCCTCTAACTCTCGTAAATCATCGCCTCGGCCACAGCCGTAATCAAATATTGAATAATCGCCATTTAAAAAGCTGTTTTTAGCTAGTGTTTTTAGCGGAGCTGATAGCTCATGGCGTACAATAGCAGTTAAATGTCTGTCGATTGTTTTATCATCATCAGGGCTTTGTACAGCAGAGCTACGAAACAAACGCCCATCAACGAGTTCGTACCCTTTTTTAGCAATCAAACGCTCCCACGAGCCTTTAAAGCCAATCATACGTGTGTTTTCGTATAAGCCCGCTTGCTCACCTTCAGCAGTTAAGTCACAAAATAATTGATAGTACTTATTAGTTGCCAAAACCATGGTTTCTTTTCGGTGCAAAATAGGTGGATTTTCACTGTTATCGTATTTCGTTATTTTATGCGATAGCTTTGCTAGATCGACGGTTACGCTTTGCTTAAGTGCAGGGTATGAATCTTCATAAAAAGTGGGGTAACTTAAAAGAGAAAGCCTAAAATCGTTTTTAAATAACTTTATAAGATCGTAATCGGCTTCATCTACTTTTAGTGCTTGAGCGACTACTTTAATAAAGTTGACTAATTCCGCAGGTGCACCAGCAAATGCATCTTTATGGAAATAGATTGCATCAGGTAGCTTTTTGGCTATTTTTACTTTTTTTACAAGCTGCTTAAATTGCTCTGCGTTCATAAATTAATAATTTGCTAAATGTAGCGCCTGCACTTTACAGGGACTTAACGTATCCAAACTATATAGCTCATCTTGTTGATTTACAATGCAAGGGCACTCAGCAATATAGAAGTCGATCCCTTTTTCTGTTTTTATACTTCTCAAGTAAACAGGGACTATAGGCATAGACGAGGGCAGCTTTTGTAATAGGCTTAAACTAGGGTAAAGCAATTTGTGTTTTGCCAACGAATCAAATTTATCGCCATGTTTTGCTTCAATCACAAATAAGTGTTCTTTACCGCCTCGCTTGGCAACAAATACAGCATCGATCTCAACTTGGCCATTTATATGCTCAAGGACAACTTCTTCGTTAGCAAGTGGCTTAAAGTTAAACGTGAATGTGCTTTGCCCGGTTGCAGGAACAACTATTGTTTTATCATCTTCGAGATTAAGCGCTTCAGCCATTAAGCTTGATGCTATAGCTAAATTAACGACGGAGGTTTCAGTAACTTTAGGCAGGAGTTGAAATGCAAATAAACTTCTTATTGATACGTTCGGTAAAAATAGTTCAGGTTGTAATTGACCAAACAGAGCTTGGTCATTAAAAAAGAAATCGTTTACATTATTCGATTTTACAAGTGAAAAATAAGTTTGGTTTGAAGCCGGGCGCGAGCCAAGCCTTAACACCATTGTATTTTGATCTCTTAAAATTTTTGGTAATTTCTTTAGTGAATCAATAGATATTGAAGCTGCCGTGTTCGCTTTTAAATTATTAGCGTTAACATAGTCTTGGAAGCCTTGAGGAATAGATACTTTTTGTTCTTTGGCTTGCATTTCTTGCAGTAAATCTTGAAATATCACTTACTCATCCTTGCTTTCGATAAAATAAAAATAAGCCGCCCACGTTTTTCAAACTTAAGCTCGTCCCGTTCGCGGCGGTGCATAAGCTCACAACAAGATACTTTTAAATGCTTCATAGCTTCTTTACTCGAAAGCCATTTCCTTTTTTGATCTTGATTCGCCATTTAAGTTACTCAAATTACGTATAAATTTAATATACATAACTCTCTGCAAATCGACAAATTTTGTATAAAGACCGATGTTGAGAAAACTCCCCCGTCATTTTGCCCGAAAGACTCAATTGATGAGTAATTGATTGCATGGATGCAATTAAAGCCGTGACTTCGCCATGGATGGCGAATACACGGCGGTTACGTTCATATCGATTTTGGCTTTGAGGAAAGTGCAAAATGCTCGGGGCGCCGTGGGGTTCCAAGGGGCGGTC